>CATISD010000091.1 GCA_949538625.1 Acidimicrobiales bacterium AG-410-I20 | reverse complement strand
GTGTGACATCGCCTGTAACTAGCCCTCCATATGGTGCGTTCTCATCTATTTGTGTAAGTTGTTTTCAACAGCATTAGGAGGGGAAATGCCGCATTCAGTTAAAGGTGTTATAGCGAAATCTAAAGGAACACCTGTTTCCGTTGAAACAATCGAAATACCTGATCCAGGCCCAGGCGAAGTTCTTGTTGAAGTAAAAGCCTGTGGAGTTTGCCATACCGACCTACATTTCCGAGAAGGAGCCATAAACGACGAGTTTCCTTTTCTTTTAGGTCACGAGGCTGCTGGAATCGTCGAAGAAGTCGGTGAAGGTGTTGTAAATGTAAGCCCAGGCGATTTCGTCATATTGAACTGGAGGGCGGTTTGTGGAGAATGTCGTTCTTGCAAGCGAGGCCGTTCTTGGTATTGCTTCAACACTCACAACGCTGAACAGAAAATGACTTTAAATGGAGAGCCTTTGACTGCTGCTTTAGGAATAGGAGCCTTTGCCGAAAAGACTCTTGTCGCAGCTGGGCAAGCAACCAAAGTTAGTTCAGAAGCTAAACCTGAAGTCGCAGGTCTAATTGGATGCGGGGTAATGGCTGGACTAGGCGCTGCTATTAACACTGGACAAGTGAACCGGGGAGACTCGGTCGCAGTCTTCGGATGCGGTGGTGTTGGAGATGCTGCGATAGCCGGATCCAATCTGGCAGGAGCGCACACAATCATTGCGGTAGATATTGATGACCGTAAGTTAGAAATAGCTAAAGAATTCGGAGCAACTCATACTGTAGATTCATCAAAACAAGACCCCGTGGAAGCTATCCGCGAGATCACGGATGGAAATGGTGCAGATGTTGTTATTGATGCAGTTGGAATACCTTCAACATATGAACAATCTTTCTTTGCTCGGGACTTAGCAGGAACAGTTGTCCTTGTTGGAGTTCCAAACCCGGAAATGAAAATAGAACTTCCGTTGCAAGAAGTTTTTGGGCGAGGAGGGTCTCTTAAATCTTCATGGTATGGAGATTGTCTCCCTAGTCGAGATTTTCCGATGCTTATTGACCTTTATCTTCAAGGTCGTTTGAACTTAGAAAAATTCGTATCTGAGACGATCACCTTGGAAGATGTTGAAGAAGCTTTTCATGCTATGGAACGTGGAGACGTCCTTAGGTCTGTCGTTGTAGTTTGATGCCGCTACTAAAAATTATTCGTTTGGAACTAGTCTGACGAGAGATCTTAAAGGAGTCTTATGCCAACTAAAGCTGTTATAACCGGTTGGGGTAAATGTGTTCCTCCTGTGGAATTGACCAATGCTGATCTTGAAAAACTTTCAGATACTAACGATCAGTGGATTGTTGAACGTACAGGAATAAAAAGTCGCAGAATCTCGCATGTTGACGGAACAGATTTAGCAGAATTAGCGGGGCGTCGTGCCTTAGCGGCAGCAGATATGGAACCCGAAGATTTAGATCTGATTCTGGTTGCTTCCACTACCCCTGATTTGATTTGCCCAAGTGTTGCTGCAATGGTTCAAGAGCGCTTAGGAGCGGTCAATTGCGCCGCTTTTGATCTAAATGCTGCTTGTTCTGGGTTTATTTATGCAACAGCTAATGCTGCTGGAATGATTGAGTCTGGTTTCGTCAAAAAGGCTCTGGTTATTGGGGCTGAGAAACTCCATGGGGTGATGGATTACCGAGATCGTTCTACATCTGTTCTGTTTGGTGATGGAGCAGGAGCTGCTGTTTACGAGGCTGTTGAGGGTGAAGCAGGAGTTCTAGCAGTTGATTTAGGAGCAGACGGCAGCAAGGGGCACACGATGGTGCTTAAATCTATGGGAACTAATGGAAATGTGTTCAACTCCTTACCTCCTGAAGAAATGGCTCTTCACTTTGAAGGTCAAGCTGTCTTTAAAATTGCAGTTCAGGGAATTGCTGCTTCTGTTACTCGAGTTCTTGAAAACACCGGTTTTAGCACCGAAGACGTCGATGTAGTTATTCCTCATCAAGCAAACGCTCGTATTGTGGATGCGGCTACTCGCCTGCTGAAAGTTGATGAAGAAAAGGTTTTTTCAAATATTGAGAATCTTGGAAATACAGGTGCTGCGTCAATACCAATGGCTATTTCAGATGCTCTCGATTCCAATCGTATTAAACCCGGAGACATCGTAGTTCTTTCGGCTTTTGGAGGAGGGGTGACTTGGGGTTCAATAGTTATGCGTTGGGGAGAACGAACAGAACGTCTCAAACTTCACGACGGGGAACTTCCTCCTACGGATGCAGGTGTCTTTGAGATACTTGAACCTAACTTACGTTTCTTCGCTGAACTTCATGGATTAGATCCAGACGCTCCAATTACTTAAAGGGATTTTTTGCTCTGTATTTCGTAACCAGGTACTTCTGGTTCATCATCTACCATCTCGTCGGGAAACCCTGGAGCAAGAACTTGAATACCAGTCGCATCTTCGAGTCTGCGAATTATATTCGGCGACCATTCCCTTGACCCATACCTCTCTTCACCATCTTTAAAAATTTCTACCAAAAGTGGTGAAAGCTCTAATGGAACTTCTAAATCTTGAGCAATTTTGTCAAATATGCCTATGTCTTTTGAGACAAGGTCCATTGTGAAATTTATATCTCGACTTCCATTAAGTATCACCTGACTTTCTGTTTCATGAACAAAAGAATTTCCAGAGGACATTCGAATAGCTTCATACACAACATTGAGATCTAGTCCTGCTTTAGCGGTGGTGGTAAGTGCTTCGCTTAGGCTCACAAGGTTCGCTGTCGCTAAGTAGTTTGTCATCACCTTCAAGACTGAAGCCGACCCGAGTTCTCCTGTGTGTAAAATCTCTCTTCCCATAATGCAAAGAACGGGTAATGCTCGCTCAAATGTTTCCCGGTCTCCCCCAACTAAGATCGCGATATTTCCTGATGCTGCTCGGTGACAGCCTCCAGAAACTGGACCATCTAAAGGAAACGCTCCCGCTTTCTTTACTAAATCACCTAACCGCCGTACTTCGGATTCATCCGTGGTTGACATTTCAAGCCAAATTTTTCCCGAAGAAAGACCAGCGATAACCCCATCTGATGCTTCCATGACTTCAGCGCATATAGCAGGCGATGGCAAGCAAGTAATCACTAGATCACATTTTTCTGCCATCTCTTTTGGAGAGTCAGCCCAATCGGCGCCTTTATCTAAAAGTTTCTGAGCGGCTTCTGTACTCAAGTCACGTACAACTAAATCTACTTCATTGCGTAGAAGGCTTCCTGCTAATTTCGCTCCTACGTTCCCTAACCCAATAAATCCTACTTTCACTAATCTTTCCTTTCTGAAACTTCGCTTTTTAGGACTTTTATCTCACCGCTCATAGTTTCATATGAGAGAGTCCCATACGCGTTTTTCTGCAAATTTTTTCAATATTTTTTTATTGTGCGGCTTGTTCGTTGTGAGTCCTCTAGTCTGTAAACATGGTAGAACCAGAATTTCGGCGTTTTGACACCCGTGCTTTACATGCTGGGCAACATCCTGATCCTTCAACGGGGTCGCGCGCTGTTCCGATACATCAGACAACGTCATATGTCTTTGATTCTGTGGATCACGCTGCGGGTCTTTACAACCTTGAAACCAGTGGGCATATCTATTCTCGTATCTCAAATCCCACCGTTGCTGTCCTTGAAGAACGTATAGCTTCTCTAGAAGGAGGAGTTGGAGCCGTTTGCACCGCTAGCGGTATGGCAGCCTTACACCTAGCCGTTGCGACTTTGTTAAACAGTGGTGACCATATTGTGGCAAGCCGCAATATTTACGGCGGTGCATTCATTTTGATGAATCACACCCTTCCAAGATTCGGAATTACCACCACTTTTGTTGATCCGAGAGATCCAGAAGAATTTGCTCAATCAATTCAAAAAAACACGCGCCTTATTTTTGCTGAAACTCTCGGTAATCCTGGCATTGAAGTTCTTGATATTGACGCTGTCTCTGATGTAGCGCACGCCGCTGACCTTCCTTTGTGTATTGACTCTACTTTTTCTACTCCTTATTTGATTAACCCCATAGAGCATGGGGCCGACATCATCACGCACTCTGCTACAAAATTCTTAGGGGGCCATGGTGTAGCAATAGGTGGTGTAGTCGTTGATGGAGGCCGATTTGACTGGGATGCCTCCGGGAAGTTCCCCACTCTTACTGAACCATATGAGGGATACCACAATATTACTTTCACTGAAGAGTTTGGGCCAGCTGCCCTTTCAATGCGTGCTCGCGCTGAAGGATTAAAAGATTTTGGCGCTTGCATGAGTCCTGCTAATGCTTTCTACTTGCTCCAAGGCGTTGAAACTCTTCCTCTTCGGATGAATAAACACGTAGAAAACACAAAACAAGTTATTGAAATGCTCGACAACCATGATGCGGTTCAATGGATCAAGCACCCCGATCACCCAAGTCACCCTGACCATGATCTAGCCAAACGTCTCTACCCAAAAGGGGCGGGAGCAATTCTTAGTTTTGGAGTCAAAGGCGGTAGAGACGCAGGAAAGAAATTCATTGAAAACGTCTCATTGGCTTCGCATCTTGCAAATGTCGGAGATGCAAAGACTCTTGTTATTCACCCTGGTTCTACCACCCATCAACAAATGAGTGCTGAAGATCTAGAAACTGCAGGGATTAGCGAAGATCTTGTTCGTATCTCTGTCGGACTTGAAGACGCAAACGATATTTGTGACGATTTAAGTAAAGCACTTCGAGCTTCTCAACGGTAAAACCATGTTATTTTCTTCAAACAAAAAGCAAATACACGGTGCAACTGGTGCGGTTAGTTTCGAAGGGCGTTCTGAACCAATTGTTGTTCTAATCCATGGGGCCGGCATGGATCGCTCTGTGTGGTCACAGCAGACCAGATTCCTTGCTCATCATGGTTTCAGAGCATTAGCCATTGATCTTCCAGCACACGGGCATTCTGAAGGACCCGCTCTTGAAAGCGTTCCTGAACTCGCTGAATGGATAAATGATCTTTCAGATCATTTCGGTGAGTCACTTCATCTAGTGGGGCACTCTATGGGTGCTCTAGTTGCTTTACATGCCGCTGGTCATCACAAGAATTCTGTTTCTTCGGTGAGCCTTCTTGGAGTGGGGGCTTCTATGCCTGTTCATCCGGAACTGCAAGAATCTGCGGATGCTAACGATGTTAAGGCCGCCCAATTAATTACTTCTTGGGGGCATAGCGCCCGACATCATTTAGGCAACAACCCGACACCAGGTTTATCTATGACGGGAGGAACTCAAGCACTTATTGAGTCGACTTCTAGTGGCGTTCTTGGCATTGATTTGATGGCCTGCGCTAGTTATGACGGGGCTTTGGGTTCTGCTGAGCAAATTGAATGTCCGGTTCTTTTTCTTTTGGGAGCGGAGGACAAAATGACTCCAAGAAAGACCGCTCAACCGCTCATTGACGCCATTTCTTCAAGTAAATCGGTAGTTGATTTCCCCGGAACTGGCCATATGGTCATGATTGAAGAACCAGATCGTGTACGTCAAGAACTTTTGACGCATATGACTAGCGAATAACTAGTTTTGTAAAAGGTCCTTAAAAGGAGTGTCTTTAGGATGACCTGGTTCTTTTGAGAGACCTAACACTCTTTCTCCGATGATGTTTCGTTGAACCTGGTCTGTTCCGCCGTAGATAGCAGGCGCTGGTGAGAACATTGTGACCTCTTGGACTGATCCACCAGTAGCACTATCTTGTCCTGCGAGCATGCCGTCTGCTCCAATAATCTTGTTGCCTACTTCTCTGCTGCGTCGAACAAGTTCGCTCATAGCTAGTTTTGCGAGATTTCCCTCAGCTCCTGTGCGGCTTCCGCCTGCTTTGGCTCTGCGCATATTGAGTTTGTTTACTTCTGCCAAAATATGAAGTTGTACAATTTCTTGACGAATAATCGGATCATTAGTGCATCCAGCTTCTTTAGCTAATCGGACAAGTGAGTCTGTGCTCATGCCTCGACCACCATCGCCTTCAGGGCCACGGCTAACAGACGACACGAAGCCTCCTACTCGATCTTCTAGTCTTCCTGGGATGCGTCCTGCTGGAGCTGAAACTGGTTGTCTCCCTCCGCCCCCTAGGCTTGCTCTTTCAAACATGAGCGTGCTGTTAGCAACAGCCCATCCTGCGCCAAGTCCACCTATGACGTTTTCATTCGGCACCCGTGCTTCATCAAGAAATACTTCGTTGAAAAGAGCCCGACCCGTCATTTCTCTAAGCGGACGTACTTCTATGCCTGGTTGTTGCATATCGATAGCGAAATAAGTGATCCCTTGATGTTTTGGGGCTTCTGGATCGGTGCGAGCTATAAGCATTCCTTTTTCGGCTACGTGACCGCCTGAAGTCCAAACTTTTTGTCCGGTTATAACCCACTCGTCTCCATCTTGTATCGCTCGTGCTTGTAAGCCCGCAAGATCAGACCCTGCATTAGGTTCAGAAAATAGTTGGCACCATGCTGTAGATCCATCGAGGATCTCAGGGAGAAAGCGATCTACTTGTTCCTGTGTCCCATGAACAGCAATCGTTGGGGCTGCCAACATGTGTCCTAATCCGGTTGGTGGACCAACAACATTAGCGTCAGCTAAGCCAACGGTTACTGCCATGCTTTGTTCGCGGTTATACCCTCTTCCACCAGCTTCTTCTGGGAGAGTTGGGTGGCTCCAACGACCCTCACTTAGGCGAGACCACCATTCAGCCAAAGTAATTTCTGGATCCCAATTTTCTTCTAACCAAGCCGAAAGTTCTTCACTTACTTCTGATGCTGTTTGTTCACTCATACTTTTATAATGCCATTCTGCGTTAACGATTTCTTTGAACTTAGTTATAAAGTTACTTACCGGTAACGTCTGTTGCAATATCCGCTGTGTAAATAGCAAATAAATGTATCCGGCTAATTGACTCGGTTAGGATGGCCGTAAGTCGATTCAACGGAATTCTTATATGCGGTGGTCAAATCTTTTCATTCCTACTTTGCGTGATGCTCCGGCGGAAGCCGAAGCTATAAGCCATCAATTGCTCGTACGAGGTGGCTTCATTCGTCAACTCCAATCAGGTCACTACTCGATGCTCCCCCTTGGCTGGAAAATTCATAAAAAAGTTTCTGCCATTATCCGTGAAGAAATGGACGCGATTGGTGGACAAGAGTTTCTACTACCTGCCATGCACCCAGCAGACATCTGGCAGAAATCTGGTAGATGGGAAACCATGGGAGAAGAAATGTTCAGGTTTGTTGACCGCAAGGGAGCAGATCAAGCATTAGGGATGACTCATGAAGAAGTTTTTGCTTCCATTGGCACAGAAATAAATTCGTACCGTCATCTTCCCCAAATCTGGTATCAAATTCAGACGAAATTTAGAGATGAACCGCGACCAAAGTCTGGGCTACTACGAGTACGAGAATTCGCTATGAAGGATTCCTACTCTTTTGATATAGACGATGATGGCCTTGATAAATCTTTCAATCTGCACCATGGCGCTTACGTAGCAATTTTTAAGCGTTTAGGGCTTGATGCTTTCCCAGTTGAAGCTTCTTCAGGCGCAATGGGCGGTAGCGCCTCTATTGAATTCATGGTGGAGTCTGAAGCCGGTGAAGATGACGTTGCTCGCTGTTCATCGTGCGGATACAGCGCAAATGTTGAGCGTGCTTCTGCTGCACTCGCTGCAGTAGAGAACCGAGAAAGTTCAGACGCTCCGGAGTCTTTCCCAACTCCAGGTATCCGCACTATTGCCGCTTTAACTGAACTGGGGCATCCTGCAGAGCACCAAATAAAGACTCTGGTCTATTTAGTTGACAGCAAGATAACACTCATTTTGCTGCGCGGAGATCATCCTTTTCTTGAACAAAAGTTTATTGACGTTACAGGAGCTGCTGAACTCCGTCCTGCTAATGAAGAAGAAATTCGCTCTGCACTTGGGGCTTCTCCAGGAAGCCTTGGTGCCGTTGGGGTAACCGACCTTCCTATTTACGCTGATTTTGCTTTGAAGGGCCGTTCAGGAATGGCCACTGGCGCAAACACTGATGACGTCCACTACCAGGGAGTCGATGTTGAGAGAGACATTGCTGTGACTGAGTGGGTGGATGTACGAGGAATCCTTGAGGGCGAACCCTGTATTGAATGCGGGAATCCCCTTACTATTTCTCGCTGCATAGAAGCCGGCCATATCTTCAAACTTGGGCGTAAATATGCAGAGGCTATGGGCGCTACTGTTCTTGACGCTGAAGGAAACTCTCAAACATTGACAATGGGTTCTTATGGCATCGGTGTAGAGAGAGCCATGTCAGCTGTAGCAGAAACCCATCATGACGAAAACGGTTTGATTTGGCCTATTTCGATCGCCCCTTATGAAGTTGTCATAACGTTATTAAAAACAGATCATCAAGAGTCTGGTGAAGAGGCAGAGAGAATCTACAACGAACTAGGAGCCGCTGGTGTAGATGTGTTGTTGGATGATCGAGAAGAAAGACCAGGTGTTAAATTTGCTGATGCTGAATTGATTGGCATACCGCTTCGTGTAACTATCGGCCCTCGAGGTTTAGAGAATGGCATTGCCGAACTCAACGTTCGATCTCATGGACAACAATCCGACGTGCCTTTAGGGGACGTCGTAAAAAAAGTAGTAGAAATAATTGAAGAAAGTCGATAAGAATCTTTTAAACCACCAAGAGACTCTCTTGAGAGGCTAGATTCTTTCTTTGCTTGACCAGTAGAATAAATAAGAATATGACTAAGACTCTTGACAGAACAAAGCCTTTCAAACGTTATGACAAAGTAGTCGCCGCGAATGACCTTGAAGGCGTCCCAGAAGGAACCTCAGGAAAGATTAAGTTAGCGAACGGTCTTACCTGGCATAGGTACTGGGTTGATTTTTCTAACGGGGTAACTATTGGATCAATAGACCATGGAGACCTTGCTCATAAGAATGATTGGCCACAATTTAAGATTGATCGAGAGAAAGCTGTTGAGGAATCAGCGTTAGAAGCAGAAGTAGTCGATAGTGCGGAGTCTGATGGCGACTCTTCAGGAGATTCAAGTAACTCTTACGGGGTACCAGAACATTTGCTTGAACGAAGCCGTTCTGCGAGAGCCCGTCTTAGCGGCTAATGGAAAATTACGTCATACTTTCATCTTTATCAGGTATCATCACACGTTCATTTAAATCTTTCGGAGGCTGTCTTGACTTTTAAACCCGGCGACAAAGTTGTTTACCCACACCATGGCGCAGCAATAATTGAAGAAAAGAAAAAGATAAAAGCATTTGGTTCAAACACTGAATATTTTGTTTTACGCATGGCGCATGGAGACATGGTTCTTTCGGTTCCGGTAGACAAAGTTGAAGAAGTTGGGATGCGTTGGCCCATAAGTAAAGAAGATGTAGTAGATCTATTTGAAGTGCTTGAAAGGCGCGATATTCGTGAACCATCAAATTGGTCACGACGTTTCAAAAACCATCAAGAGAAACTAAAAAGTGGCGATGTCTACCAGGTAGCAGAAGTTGTACGAAACCTCGCTCTTCGTGAAGCAGACAAAGGACTATCAGCTGGCGAGAAAACTTTGTACACAAAGGCTTTGAACGTTCTTGTTTCTGAACTTTCTTTTGCTTTGAACGTTGATGAAGAACAAGCTTTAGAAAAAGTTGAAGGCGCCCTTTCTTAACATCTTTAGATTCTTGTATTACCCTCTTGTAATGGGTTTTGTGTGGCGCAATGAGTGAGCATCGAATCGTAGTAGGTGTTGAAGGCTCTGGATACGCACATGCAGCTTTAATATGGGCAATTGAGGAAGCAAGTGTCCGAAATTCAATAGTTGAAGTAGTAACTGTTTATGCCCCTACATATGCCCCTGCTTCCCCTGACTTCGGTTACGTTCCATTAGATTCTTACGATCTGCTAACTGAGGTTGAGAATATGCAGAACGATGTTATAGAGAAAGCGTTGACTGCTTCTCATAACCCAAACGTAACCATTCAACGCACTCTCGTTAAAGGTCGCGCGGCAGACATGCTTCTCAAAGCGGCCAAAGGAGCAGACTTGCTCGTAGTTGGAAATCGTGGAAGAGGAGGTTTTTCTGGTTTAAGACTCGGGTCTGTGAGCCAGTCAATATCGCATCATTGTCCTTGTCCACTGGTAATTGTTCGTACGGGGCTTGAAGAAGAATAAGGTCCTTCTAATGAATAGAGTTGCTCAGTTTCTTTCCCCGTTCGGAAATTTATTTGTGGCTTTTAATGAAATAGGTATAAGTGGCAGCGCTCTCACCGAAACAACTTCTCTCAAAAATTTTTGCAAGAAGGTAGAGAATCGCACTGGTATTTCTTGTCGGGAAACGGATTCTTTTCCTAAACACTTAACTGATGGTTTATGTCTTTGGTCAGATAAAAATGATTCTTCAGATTTAACTTTTGATTTAGCTAACGCCTCGTTATTTCAACAAGAAGTTTGGCGGGCCTGTCAGCAAATCCCTGCTGGATCTACAGTGTCATACAGTGAATTAGCGGCTGCTGTTGGGAGGCCTAAAGCAGTACGGGCAGTTGGTTCTGCTTTAGGAGTAAACCCATTCTTGATACTTGTTCCTTGTCACCGTGTTCTACGCAGTAATGGCGAGTTAGGAGGCTTTGCAGGCGGATTGGATCTGAAGTTACGTTTACTTCAAAAAGAAGGAGCAAAATAACTTATGCCCGTCGTGGCAAGAGCCTTCATACTGTTGTAAACCTTTTTCATGAGTAGTGCAGAAGGAAATATCACAACAGAAGTAAGAGATCGAATTCTCTTGATGGGAATCAACCGGCCAGAGAAACTTAATGGGTTTACTCCTCAGATGATGGATGAACTCGTTGACGCTTACACCTTGCTTGACAATGACGACGATCTATGGGCGGGTGTTTTATTTGCTCATGGAGATAATTTCACCGCGGGTTTAGATTTACCTAAGTTCGCAGAGCGAATGAAAAACAACCAGAGGGGGCGTGGCGAAGGTAAGACTGATCCGACCGCTTTAGGTAGACGCTGTAAAAAACCAATTATTTCCGCTGTGAAAGGAATAACTTTCACTTTGGGTATTGAATTGATGTTGGCGGGCGACATCGTAATTG
>CATISD010000090.1 GCA_949538625.1 Acidimicrobiales bacterium AG-410-I20 | reverse complement strand
TTTCCAATAGGGAAGTAGGCGTTCGACGACGTCAGCTAAACATTCTGTCAATGGAATTTCTTCTATACCTTCGTATTGCGGGTCGTTATTTGGATTGAAGGGATTGTCTGGACTAATTGGTGGCGGTGGTGTGTCATAGCCGCGACGCCATGCATGCAATTGGTCAGCACCAAATTCTTCTCCTACAGCAGCTTTGTCTTTCCCGGTTAAATTTCCATAGTGGCGTTCGTTTAACCGCCAACTTCGATTAACAGGTATTTCAGTACATTGAAGTTCGTCGATAATTAGGTCAGCTGTTTTAATTGCTCTTTTTTGAAGAGATGTATGAAGAACTTCAGGGAGCACTTTCGCTTCTTTGAGTAGTTTTGCTCCTGCTAATGCTTCGGTAACACCTTTTTTTGTGAGATCACAGTCATACCAACCAGTGAATTGATTAGTCGCGTTCCATTCTGATTGTCCATGGCGGACAAGAACTAATGTTGAAGTTTTTACACCCATATATGCAGTTCAGCAGATATTTGAATAAAAAACCACTCCAGAAGTTGATAATAATAGACTCAACTTTATATAGTGTCATATAGTGCGAAATGGTGTTATATAAAGAATTAAGCATTACCCTTAAATGCTCTATATAAATATCAACGCTTTATAGCTAGGAAATAGCTAAAAAAATAATAATTTCACTACTTGAAGGAGAAAATCATGAGTAGAGCAGTAGGAATTGACCTTGGAACTACAAACTCAGTAGTAAGTGTGCTTGAAGGCGGCGAACCTGTCGTTATCGCCAATGCAGAAGGCTCACGTACCACCCCATCAGTTGTTGCTTTTGCAAAAGACGGAGAAGTTCTTGTTGGCGAAGTAGCAAAGCGGCAAGCAATAACTAACCCAGAAAGAACCATACGTTCCGTCAAACGTCATATGGGAACAGCCTGGAAACAAGAAATCGACGGCAAAGACTACACATCTCAAGAAATCTCTGCCCGAACGCTTCAAAAACTTAAAAGAGACGCTGAAGCATATTTAGGAACAGACGTCACCCAAGCGGTAATTACCGTGCCTGCCTACTTTGACGACGCACAACGAACCGCAACAAAAGAAGCTGGGCAGATTGCTGGTTTAGAAGTTCTTCGCATTATTAACGAACCAACAGCTGCCGCCCTCGCTTACGGTCTAGAAAAAGACAACAGCGACCAAACAATCCTTGTATTTGATTTAGGTGGCGGAACTTTTGACGTTTCCGTATTAGAGATCGGTGACGGAGTTTTTGAAGTAAAAGCAACTCACGGAGATACAAATCTTGGTGGAGATGATTGGGATGAAAAAATCATTGAGTGGCTAGCTACTTCATTTAAAAATGATCACGGAGTCGATTTAAACGCTGATCCAATGGCAGCACAACGACTTAAAGAAGCTGCTGAAAAAGCCAAAATTGAACTTTCCCAAGTACAACAAACACAAATTAACCTTCCCTTTGTGACCGCTACAGACTCGGGCCCACTTCATCTTGACTACACACTAACAAGAGCAAAATTTCATGAATTAACTTCTGATCTTCTTGAAAGATGCCGTTCACCTTTTGAACAAGCAGTAACCGACGCCGGATTAACTAAAGGTGAAGTAGATCACGTGATCTTGGTTGGTGGCTCAACCAGGATGCCGGCTGTTGCGGAGCTTGTACAAGAAATAACTGGTCGAGAGCCATCAAAAAACGTTAACCCCGATGAAGTCGTAGCAATTGGAGCTGCAGTTCAAGCCGGAGTTTTAGTTGGAGAAGTTAAAGATGTACTTCTTCTTGATGTCACACCGTTATCGCTTGGAATTGAAACCAAAGGTGGTGTCATGACACGCTTACTCGAAAGAAACACCACGATTCCTATTTCTAAGTCTGAAGTATTCACAACTGCCGATGACAACCAGCCATCGGTAGAAATCCATGTACTTCAAGGCGAACGGGAAATGTCACAATTCAACAAAACATTAGGAAAGTTTCAACTAGTTGATTTACCGCCGGCACCACGCGGAACTCCACAAATTGAAGTCACTTTTGATATTGATGCAAACGGAATTGTCCATGTCTCAGCAAAAGACCGAGCAACAAACAATGAGCAGTCAATGACAATCACTGGTCAATCTTCTCTTGATAAAGACGTGATTGATCAAATGGTCAAAGATGCCGAATCGCATGCTGAAGAAGATCGGCAACGGAAAGAACAAGTTGAAACCCGTAATAACGCAGACAATCTTGTTTACCAAACCGAAAAACTTTTATCTGATCAAGGTGAAGAGTTAACAGGTGACGAAAAAAATAACGTTGAAGAAAAATTAGCTGCGCTTAAAGAAGCGTTAGAAGGTGAAGACACAGCAGCGATTGCCAGTGCCACCGAAGCGCTTATGGCCGCTAGCCAAGAATTTGGTCAGCGCTTGTATGAAGCAGCAGCTGCAGAACAAAGCGCACCAGATAGCCCTTCTGATGACATAGACGATGATGTAGTAGATGCAGAAATTGTTGATGAACAGTGAGTTCTGATTTATCAGGAGAAGAGCTCCGAGTTGAAGTTGATGAAGCAGAGATTATCTCTTCTGAAACTGAGAATCCTGTAGATTCTTTCGTCCAAGAAGAAAAGGATGAGTTCTCACAGTTAATTTCAGAACGAGATAGCTACCTTGACGATCTACAAAGAGTAACTGCAGAATTTTCTAATTTTAGAAAACAATCAGCGAAACGTAACGCTGAGATTGGGTCTCGATCTCAGGCTGAATTGATTGAAAAACTTTTACCTGTACTTGACGCCTGTGACTTGGCTATCGAACATGGTGCCAATGACGTGGCGCCTATTCGTGAAGCTCTTATCACAGCTTTTGAACCTTCTGGCTTACAAGTCCTTAACCCTTTAGATTCAATTTTTGATCCTACTTGCCATGAAGCGGTACTCCACGAAGCATCAGAAGAGAATCAAGATTCCAACGAACAAATAGTCATCGAAGTTCTAAGACGTGGATACATCTGGAGTGATCACGTACTTCGTCCCGCCATGGTCAAGGTTCGCGGTTAATAAGGAGTCGTCATGACCGTGCAGCGTGAATGGTTTGAGAAAGACTATTACAAGGTTCTCGGTGTTGATGAAAATATCTCAGAAAAAGAACTAACTAAGGCTTACCGCAAACTTGCCCGGCAACTCCATCCAGATGCGAACCCTGGCGATTCAGCTACTGAAGAACGCTTCAAAGAAATTTCCGCTGCTTATGACGTCCTTGGAGACTCAAAAAAACGGGCAGAATACGATGAGGCTCGACGCCTCGGACCTATGGGTGGAGGATTTCCTGGAGACTTCTCTGGAGACTTTTCCGGGGGAATGGGCATCAATATGGAAGACCTCTTTGGCGGATTATTCGGTCAAGGTGGGCCCAACAGGGGACGGCGAGGAAGTGACTTAGAAACTACTTTGACTCTTCCGTTTTTAGAATCAATTAATGGGATAACGACTACTGTAAATATCACGACCGGGATTGAACGTCGTCCACGTTCAGTAAAAGTACGAATACCACCCGGTATGGAATCAGGCCAAAGAATAAGGTTAAAGGGTAAAGGTGGGCCAGGCAGCAACGGCCCGAACGGTGATCTATTTATAAGAATAAACGTTGAACCTCATCCAGTGTTTGGCCGACAAGGACAGCACTTAACCATCACCGTCAGAGTTACTTGGCCCGAGGCAGTTCTCGGATCTGACGTAATTGTCCCAACACTAGATGGTGGAAACGTAACTTTGAAAGTTCCTGCAGGAACACCAAACGGTCAGACTTTCCGAATAAAAGGCAAAGGAGTGACAACTAGCCGCCAAACTGGTGATTTACTTGCAAAAATTGAAGTTGATGTTCCTACAAAACTAAATAAGAAGCAACGCTCCGCTGTTGAAGAAGTGTCGAAGGTGCTTAATCAAAGCCCCACTTCACAAGACACGACAGACATGGCAGGATAAGAACTATGTCGTTTTCTCGCCCAAATCCAGATCAGGCAATTTACGTTATTTCTGTTGCTGCTGAACTCGCAGATATGCATCCTCAAACGCTCCGTATTTATGAAAGAAAAGGCTTGCTTGATCCAGCGCGGACCAATGGGGGAAACCGACGCTACAGCGACACTGACATCGCCATGTTAAAACGAATTGCAGAATTAACTTCTGCTGGCTTAAACCTTGCTGGAGTAAAAAAAGTTATTGAACTTGAACATCGACTACACCAATTAGAAACCGAGCTTGCTCAAATTCGTGCCGAAGGGTCTGCAGCAGTTGAAGAAGTTCACCGAAGTTACCGAAGAGACCTCGTTCCAATGGATCAAAGCGTAGTGATTTACCGGCGAGAAAAACGCTAAAAATATAAATATTTCCCCCAAATTTCAAGGAAATTTTGTGTTACAGACATGTTGCAATCCCCAATAGCACCCCACTGTATAAAGGGCAAATAGCACTTTTCCACAGGCCATGTGGAAAAGCAAAATGTTGAGTCAAAGACAATCAAGATTTAAAAAAATCGGGAATTTTCTGCCCGTAAATAGATTAGGTCGCTATCAATTTTAAGTACAATAAGTATGTAAGGGACCCTAGTCGGATAGGAGTGGTGCCGTGTCTGCGACCGTAGTTGTCGGTACGCAGTGGGGCGATGAAGGAAAAGGTAAGTTTACTGACCTCATTGCCGCTGATATGTCAATGGTTGTTCGCTATCAAGGCGGACATAATGCCGGCCATACCCTAGTAGTTGAAGGTGAAACTTTTGCGCTGCAACTAATACCAAGCGGAATCCTTAACCCACATGTCTTACCTTTAATCGCTAATGGTGTAGTTATTGATCCAAAGGTGCTCATTAGTGAAATGGACATGCTTGAAGGCCGTGGAGTGTCGACTGGAAAACTTAAAATTAGCGGCAACGCTCATCTAATTCTCCCATACCACCAAGAACTTGACGCTCTTCACGAAGAATTCTTAGGAGAAAATAAAATTGGCACAACAAAGCGTGGGATTGGCCCAGCTTATGCTGACCGTTCAATGAGGATGGGGCTGCGAGTGCAAGACCTTCTAGACGCAGAAGGGTTTAAAGAGAAACTTGACTCTACCTTGGGATACCACAACAAAGTTCTTACTCGAGTGTTTGACCAATCTCCACTTGATGCTGACGCCATCGCAAAAGAATACTTAAACATTTACCGACCTCGCTTAATCCCTCACATAGATGACAGCGTAAACCTGATACATGAAGAGCTAGAAAAGGGAGGAAAGATTCTATTAGAAGGAGCACAAGCAACCTTTCTGGATTTAGATCATGGAACCTACCCGTTTGTTACTTCATCAAACCCCGTGTCCGGTGGGGCATGTGTAGGTGCAGGTATTGGCCCAAAAAATATTGAACGAATTATCGGCGTAGCGAAGGCTTACTTAACCCGAGTGGGAGCAGGGCCATTCCCGACTGAATTATTTGATTCAATAGGAGATCATCTAGTTGATGTGGGGCATGAATACGGAACTAATACTGGAAGGCGTAGAAGACCAGGATGGATTGATGCAGTGATGTTGCGTTATGCATCCAGAGTTAACTCGTTGACTGAGCTTGCTATAACCAAGCTTGATGTACTGGATGATTTAAATGAAATAAAGATTTGTGTCGCGTACGATATTGATGGAGAAAGGCACGAGCAACTGCCTTACAACCAAAATCTTCTCTATAAGGCAACTCCTATTTATGAAACTTTCCCAGGATGGGGATGTGATATTTCTGAAGCAAAGTCTCGGACTGATCTCCCATCAGAAGCACAAAACTATCTCTCGTTTATAGAAGAACAGGTTGGTGTCCCTATTGAGATGGTTGGAGTTGGGCCTGGACGGAAACAAGTTTTAAATTTTGCTGACAGGACTGCAGAAAAATGATTCCGGAGGACTCTCAATTATGAGCATAGAAAACGTTCTTGCAGCCCGATATGCGAGTTCAGCTATGACTGAGCTGTTCTCAAGTGAATCGAAAATTGTTTTTGAACGTGAACTCTGGGTAGCGATTCTTATAGCGCAAAAACATTTAGGAATTGAAATCAGTGACAAAGTTATCGAAGACTATAAGGCAGTAATTCACGAAGTTAATCTATCCTCAATTAACGAACGAGAAAAAGTAACCCGTCATGACGTAAAAGCCCGTATAGAAGAATTTTGTTCTCTTGCTGGACATGAACAAATACATCAAGGAATGACTTCTCGCGATCTGACCGAAAACGTTGAGCAGCTCCAAATTCGAAAAGGACTAGAAATTATTGTTGATCGAGTTGTAGCTGCTTTAGCCCGACTAAGTGCTCTGGCAATAGAACATGAACAGTTAGCAATTGTTGGACGTACACATAATGTTCCTGCACAAATTACAACTCTTGGGAAAAGGTTTGCTTCAACTGCAGAGGAGCTAATGATTTCTTATCATCGGCTTAACGATCTTCTAAATGCATACCCCCTTAGAGGGATTAAAGGACCTGTCGGGACACAGCAAGATCAGATGGATCTGTTTGACGGTGACAACTCAAAAGTTTTTGAACTGGAGCAAATAGTTGCTAAGCATCTTGGCTTTGAAAAAGTTTTTGACTCAGTTGGCCAGGTTTATCCAAGGTCGCTGGATTTTGAAGTTGTTTCATCTTTGTTTCAAACAGCAAGTGGACCATCAAGTCTTGCACACACAATTCGGCTCATGGCTGGCCACGAGTTAGTTACCGAGGGATTCCAATCTGGTCAAGTTGGATCTTCAGCTATGCCGCACAAAATGAACGCCCGGTCGTGTGAACGAATTAATGGTTTAACAAATGTCCTCCGCGGCCATTTATCAATGACTAGTGGATTGGTAGGGGAGCAATGGAATGAAGGAGATGTAAGTTGTTCTGTTGTAAGAAGGGTCGCTATACCTGATGCATTTTTCGCTATAGATGGTTTATTTGAAACCTTCTTAACTGTTCTTGATGATTTTGGAGTGTTTCCAAAAATGATTGAACACGAGCTTCAACAAAATTTACCTTTTTTAGCCACCACTCGAATACTTGTCGCTGCCGTACAAGCAGGTATGGGAAGAGAAGAAGCGCACGAAATAATTAAAGAGCACGCAGTGTCATCGGCGATGGCTCGGCGAGATAATCCAAATTCAGTGAATGACTTCATTGACCGTTTGACAAACGATAAGCGCTTACCTCTTGAACATGCTGATCTTGCTTCTCTATTTGATGACCCAATGAATTTCGCAGGAAATGCAAATGATCAAGTGAAACAAGTAGTTGAAAAGGTTTCAAATATTATCAGCGCACATCCTAGTGCAGTTGTCTACACTCCAGAATCAATCCTCTGAATGTAAATCCAGTAGATTGAAATTGATGAATAACACTTTTGAACAACTAGTTGAGCATCTACTTGAACATTCGATTCGGACTGGTGACTTTACTCTTAAAAGTGGGCGGAAGAGCACTTGGTTCTGTGATGCAAAACAGACTGCATGTAGACCAGAAGGAATTTTACTGATTGCTGAGGCAGCGTTAGAAATTATTCCAGATGATGTTACCGCTATTGGAGGATTAACCGCTGGTGCTGATCCAGTAGCTTTTGGTATTGCTGCTGTGGCAGCAGCTAAAGGAAGAGAGTTGCGTTCTTTTAGTATTCGAAAAGAGTCAAAAGATCATGGAGTAGAAGGTCGTCTAGCAGGTGCGCTATACCCAGAAGACAAAGTTGTTATATGTGAAGACACCGTTACCAGAGGGACTTCTCCGTTGGAAGCAGCACAAGTTGTTCGTGATTTAGGCGCTGATCCAGTAATGATTCTTCCAGTGGTTGACCGAGGAGGAACATGTGGTGCATTGGCATTAGAAGCAAATATTGAATTTCGACCGCTCGTTACTGCTATTGATCTTGGATTCCCCTACGAGGGTCCTTAAAAATTTATTCTTACTAATCAACTATTTGTACCTTCATTCCTAAGGTGACATGTTCTAAAAAAATTTCAATATCTTCTGGCTTCATGCGTATACAGCCATTTGAAACTTTCCCTCCTATTAGTTCGGGAGACGAAGTGCTATGTATAGCAATGGCTGGCCGTTTACCATTGAAATTGTCTAAGACTTCTGAATGTTGATTCAGTCCAAAGATCCGATCGCCATAAACTTGACTGAAATCAACCGAAGAAGTTGATCTTTCCCAAAGGTAGTCAATAACCGCATCGAGTAGGGGAGTTGGAGTGGAGTCTTTCCCAATCGCAACTGGAGCTTCAGCCAAAATCTTATTATTTGAATCTTTACATGCCGTTAAAGACATTTCAGATAAGTCAAAAACAGAACACTCTTTTGACGTAATTACTTTTGCTGTTCTCTCAGATAAATCAACGACTATTTTTTTATCGCTATAAAAAATTTCTACATCTTTAGATAAAACCCAGGCTTTCGATCCGTTTGGTAAACGAGGAAGAATTACTTCCAGAAATTTACCCTCAACGTGACCAGTCGTTTGCAGTGTACGGAGTCCTTCAAATGGTCCAGGATTAGTTAATCCTTCTGAATATATAGAGTCAGAATCAGGTGAAGTATAAATATCCAAAATTGGAATTTTTTCTTTGACTATTGCATATCCAGCAACTACTGGAATGGTTAACGGAATTTCCGTATCTAATTCGACTACTTCAACTGGCGATTCGCTCTGTGGTTGAATTTCAGAAGTTGTGGTTAGTGAAACTGAAGAACTAGTAGCAACTACTTCATTAATTAGGTTTTCATCAGTAACTAATCTTGGTCTTTCGGGTTTACTGCAAGAAGAGGAACCAAAAATTAGTAGGAAAAGAAATAAAAGTAGAAGAAATCTATAGTGTTTGAGTTTCATAGCAATTAACAATTATCCCTAATTTTATGCGGGTGTAGTTCAATGGTAGAACCTCAGCTTCCCAAGCTGATGACGGGAGTTCGATTCTCCTCACCCGCTCGATATCACATATGAACATCGTCGTTAGAATGAGTTAATGGTACTTAAAGCAGATGAGACAATCACCAGTGTTGACTATCACACGGCTGGCGAACCCTTTCGTATCGTTGATATCGGTCCAATGGAAGGGGCCACTGTTTTAGATAGACGGTCATGGGCGGAAGAAAATCTTGATGGCTTTCGTCAATTTCTCATAAATGAACCTCGCGGGCACGCAGATATGTATGGGGGTTTTGTTGTACCAGCCGATGATAGAAACGGTGATTTAGGTGTCGTATTTTTTCATAAAGATGGATTTTCCACTGCTTGTGGCCATGGAACAATCGCTCTTGCTACTTGGGCAATTGATACCGAATTCATTGAAATAAAAGGCGATGTCATTGACGTCATAATTGATGTTCCTTCTGGGCGGCTTAAAACAACAGCAAAAATTGCAGATGGAAAAGTTGAATCTATTTGTTTTCAAAATGTCCCTAGCTTTGTTTCCGCTACGAATATTTCTTTACAAACTTCACAGGGGATCGTTAATGCTGATATTTCCTTTGGTGGTGCATTTTACGCTTCAGTTAACACAGCGAGCCTTGAACTTTCACCCGTTGCTGAAAATATCGATGCTTTAGTTTCTCTTGGTAGAGAATTAAAAGACCTCTTAAAAAATGACTCTCGGGCAGAGCATCCAAATGAGAGTCGCCTCTCTGGAGTGTATGGAACTATCTTTTATGAGGATGTTGGAATTAATCCCTTACACCAGAGAAATATGACCGTGTTTGCCGATGGACAGGTTGACCGCTCGCCATGCGGATCAGGTACATCCGCTCGATTAGCTCTTCTCTATGAATCAAAACAAATTACGATAGGCGAACCCTTCTACAACGAAGGAGTTGCCGGGGAGAAATTTATTGGGAAAGTTGTTTCTGCTGATGAGAATACCGTCATTACTACAATTCAAGGATCGGCTTACCACTATGCAACTACCACCTTTGTTCTTGACTCGCGTGACTCTCTTGGGAATGGGTTTCAACTGAGATGAGTGCTTTACCACACTTTGATGCTGCAGCAATTAGTGCTGTGATTGATATGGATTCTGCAATTAAAGCTTTAAAAGAAGCATTTAAAGATTTAGAAACATTGCATCCAAGGACCCAAGTTTCGCTTGGAGTAACAGATGACCTTTTGTTAATGCCGGCTGTTACCTCTATGGGGATAGGTATAAAAACCGTAACAGTGATGAGCGATAACCCTGGAAAAGGTTTACCCCTTATCCATGCCCATTATCTGTTATGTGATAGAACTACAGGGCGTCCGCAAGCAACTTTTGATGGATCAGCTTTAACTGCTTTACGGACTCCTGCTGCATCAGGAGTTGCTACAGAGATATTGGCTCCACCAGAGGTTACTTCGCTAGGAATTTTTGGAACTGGGGTACAAGCTCAAGGACATATTGATGCGATGTTGAGTGCCCGATCAAGCATTGAAACAATTTTTGTTTCAGGTCGAACTCCAGAATCAACTACAAACTTTGTGGAAACAGCGAATAGTCAAGGAAGAAAGATTTTTGCTGCTACCCCAGAACAATCTGCAGAATGCGATGTTATATGTGGGTGTACTTCGTCAACTACCCCGGTGATTCCAACGGAAAGTGTACATAATGGCGCTCATATCAATCTTGTCGGTTCATATTCAGCGGCAAGAAGAGAAGTTGACACTGATTTAATTACCAAATCATCAGTTTTTGTAGATGAAAGAGAAGCTGCGGAGAATGAAGCCGGAGAACTTATTTATGCAGATTCCTCAGATCATTGGAACTTTGATTTAATTGTGGGCGACCTTAGTGATCTTTGTTTAGGAAAAGTTAGCCGCACGGACAATGAAGAGATAACGCTTTTTAAATCTGTAGGTCTAGCAGTTGAAGATGTGGTAGTTGCAGCAGCGGTATGGGCTGCTCAATCTGATTAAATAGCTGCAGCCCGTTTTTGGGCTCTTTGCCGTATGAAGTCACCCACGTTATTTAATGAAAATACGGTAAACACTAGAGCCAGAGAAGGCCATACAGCTGGCCAGATAGTTACACGCAAATCTGCTCGTGCCAGATTAATCATGTTGCCCCATGAAGGAGCAGGCGATTCAACACTAAGACCTAAGAATGCGAGAGCGCCTTCAAGTGCGACAAGTACTGCAGCAGCGACTAATGCATAAGCTAAGACGGTAGGTAAGACATTTGGAACAATTTCTTTTATAAGAATTGTTCTTTGTTTTGTCCCTAAGGCCTCTGCGGCGGCAACAAATTCTCTTCTACTTATTGTTAAAGCATTTGCTCTTGCCACTCTTGTATAAACCGGAATTGAAAGAACTCCAATGATGATGCATAGTACCTTTAAGTCTCGTGATCCAACAAAGGTAATTATGGTGAGTAAGAGAACTAGTCCGGGGAAAGCCAAGACAACATCGATTGCTGCCATAACTGCTGCTTCTCTTTTACCGCGGACATAGCCTACAAAAGAACCGAAGAGACCACCGAAAATGACGCCGCAGCTTACTCCGGAAAGAACAACGGCCAGCGAAACTCGTGCTCCATAGATAAGCCGCGCCAATATATCGCGCCCATTAACATCAGTTCCTAGTAAATGATTCCACGATGGGGTGTCGTTACGAAGTTCTTTTCCTGTTGTATCAAACAGCCATGCTTGATAGTTCGGGTCATCTAGACCAGGAATTAGGTCAGCAAATATTGCTGCGAGAGCAAGTATAAAAAGCCATGAGGAACACATTTTTGTTAAAAGGCTCATTGATTTAAACACTGTCCAGAAAGAAAATCGTCGAAAAGGCTTCATTAGGATTTTCTCCTAATTCTTGGATCAATAATCATGTAGAAAATATCAACAAGGGTATTAATCACTACATAAACACAGGCCATGAAGACGGTAACTCCTTGAACCATGATGAAATCTCTTTGGAAAATTGCGTCTAATAAACGTTTTCCTAGTCCTGGCAGTGCAAAGAGTTGTTCAATCACAACAGTGCCGCCAATTAATCCAGCGATATTAAGCCCAACAATTGTCGTTAGTGTCAAAGAGCTTGGCCGTAATGCATGTCTGAAAAGAATAAACCTGTCCTTTAGTCCTTTTGATTTCGCTGAAAGCACATAGGTCTCTTTAAGGGTGTTTATCATGTCAGAACGAACAATTCGGGTGTACACCGCGATTTCTGTAAGTGCGAGTGATACCGCTGGCATGATTACAGATTTTATATTCCCAGTAACACTTTCAGTGAGACGCGTCCATCCGGTTGCTGGGAGCCAACGTAATCGGATGGAAAGAAAATAGATGAGAATTAAACCAACAATAAAGCTTGGAATACTAAGAAGGAATTGTGCTACAGCAGAAATAGATTGATCAATCCGACTGCCTTGTCTATATCCTGCAGTTACCCCAAGGGGTATAGCTAGCAATAATGCAATACCGATTGAAACTACTGCTAGTTCAGCGGTAACTGGGATGCGGTGCTTTATTTCATCGGTAACGAGTTGATCAGTGATTACTGATCGCCCTAAATCACCGTTTACTGCATCTCCAAGCCAATTTCCATAGCGAACAATAAATGGATCATTGAGACCGTATTCTTCACGTAGCTGTTCAACAAATTCTCTGTCTTGTTGAGCATCTGGAGGAATAAGCGCATTTATCGGATCGCCTGGAAGTGTGTTTACAAGAAAAAAAGTCAAAAATGACACTGCAAGTAAAGTTGCTATAAGCCGAACAAATCGAGCAGCAAGCATTTTTAACACGTCTAATTATTCCTTCAACACTAATTACGCACAAAGGGCGGGG
>CATISD010000089.1 GCA_949538625.1 Acidimicrobiales bacterium AG-410-I20 | reverse complement strand
GCAACCGCCCGCCCTGTGCAATCGCGCCTAACTGTAGATAATGAGACCTCAGAATTTGCAACAGTTTTAGAAATTAGTTGTCTTGACGAGACAGGAATTCTGTACCGAATTACTCGAGCGTTCACAGAATTAGATTTAGATATTGTGAGCGCTAGAGTCCAGACCCTCGGTTCTGAAGTTATTGACGCTTTCTATATAAGAGATCAAAGCGGAAACAAGATTGAAGATCCGGAACATCTGGCAGAAATCGAACTAGCTGTTTTGCGTTGGATAGATATGGACCTTTAAGGAAAGATTGGATAGGGGAATAGTGAAGATTACTGCAGTGACTTTAGATGCAGTTGGTGAACCTGTTCGAGTAGAAGAAGTCGACCTCGAGCAGCCAAATAAAGGTGAAGTGCTCGTAAAGATGGGTGCAGCCGGAGTTTGTCATAGTGATCTGCATTCAATTTCAGGACAACATCCAGCCGACTTACCTTGCGTGGTTGGACACGAAGGAGCTGGCGAGGTGGTGGCTATTGGACCTGAAGTTAGCCGTGTAAAAGTTGGTGATCGAGTAGCACTTAATTGGCAACCAAATTGCGGTAATTGTTTTTATTGTGATCTTGGTGAGCATGAGTTATGTAGAGAAGTGACACAAACGGTGTGGAGTGGATATATGGCTGATGGAACGAGCCGAATCTCACGAAGCGGCAAGCCGCTTTTCCACTACTCAGGAATTTCAACATGGGCTGACCATATGGTGGTTGATCAAGTTTGTTGTGAATTAATCCCAGATGAAGTCCCTTATGAAGTAGCAGCAATTATTGGTTGTGCAGTGGCGACCGGGGTAGGTGCAGCAATACATAGAGGGCGTATTAGCCCAGACCATAGGGTGGTAGTTGTTGGGGCTGGGGGCGTAGGACTAAGCGCAATAATGGGAGCTTCTATGGCTGGGGCCAAACAGATAATTGCGGTTGATCAAACTCTAGAAAAAGAAGAACTCGCTCGAGAATTCGGAGCAACTGATTTTATTCTTTCGAGTGATGAAGATATTGAGAGAGTGATCGAACTAACTGAAAATCGGGGAGCTGATGTGGTTATTGAAGCAGTTGGTATTCCTCAGCTTCAACAGCTTTGGTTAGAGGGCGTTCGGCCTGGCGGAACGTT
This sequence comes from Acidimicrobiales bacterium AG-410-I20, assembly GCA_949538625.1. Lineage (GTDB taxonomy): Bacteria > Actinomycetota > Acidimicrobiia > Acidimicrobiales > MedAcidi-G1 > MedAcidi-G2B. The sequence goes on along the minus strand of CATISD010000089.1, from coordinate 823 downwards.
AGTTCTTGTTGGAGTGCCACATATTGATGTCTCCTCTTCGTATGGGTCGGCGAATTTGATCCGAATGCAGAAAACTATTACTGGAAGTTATTTCTCTGCGACCGATACTAAAAAAGCAATACAAGATTTATGCGCTGCCTATGTCAATGGCCGTTTACCAGTTGATCGGCTCATTACTAAACGTATACAGATCGATGAAATTCAAGATGCTATTGATTTAGTGGTTACAGGGGTAGAAGGCCGAATAGTTATTACCTTTGAGTGACCTCTTTAAAGAAAGGACATCAAGCATGACTGAACTAACTACTTACAAATATTTTGCGGGTGGAGAGTGGCTTGAACCTGATTCTGGGCAGTGGATAGAAAGTGAAAATCCAGCAATAGGAGAAGTTTGGGCACGAGTACCAGATTGTAATTACGTTGACGTTGATCGTGCAGTTCAAGCAGCTAAGTCAGCTTTCTATGATGGCCCTTGGCCACAAATGAGTGGAACTGAACGCAGTCAAATACTCCGTCGTATCGGCGATGTTGTTATTGAAAATGCAGAACGACTCGGAGAAATTGAAACTCGAGATAACGGCAAACTTCCAAAAAATATCACCCCAGCTTTGCGTTCATGGCAAACTGACAGTTTCTATTACTACGCAGGCATGACAGACAAATTTGAAGGCTCAGTAATTCCTTTAGACCTACCTGACATGGTCAACTATCTCGAATGGGAACCCTTCGGTGTTTGTGGTTTAATCACGGCATGGAACTCTCCACTTGGAGTTCTTATTTGGAAACTGGCACCAGCTCTAGCGGCGGGGAACACGGTAGTAAT
>CATISD010000088.1 GCA_949538625.1 Acidimicrobiales bacterium AG-410-I20 | reverse complement strand
CGTAGTTAGCGGCAATATGGTCTCTTCCGCCCGCGTATTTTTTTGCACCTCCAACTAAAGTTGCGCTGTTACTTGATTGTCCTGAAAAATTTCTTAACGTAATAGCTGAATGAAGATGAAGCCCGAACATAAGGATCAGTCCGAATCTAAGGAGCCATAGAATAAAGCCTTTTGGAACGATTCCTCCTGCCAAAGTTCGTAAAGATTCCGCATATTCGTGCATGCGGGCAGGACCTTCGTATACGTGCAGATTTCCGACCATATGCGCAACAACAAAGCCGATAAGGCCAATTCCGGTAAGGGCCATAACCCATTTTCGGCCTACTGCTGTTTGATAAATATTAAGCGGGAAAGGCCATGAACGTTTTTTAGACCTTACCGGGGTCACCCGGTAACGCTCGTTTGTGGTCTGCGCCATGAGAAGCCTTATTTTCTAGTAGGAACCTACCTGTGACGGTATCGCCACAGTCTCTTTTTCTCCATCATAAGTGACTATGGTCACTTCTTTAGGACCAAATACTCACTTTATTCTCTTGTATACGTGTATGTATTGTCCGCTTTTGTTTCTTCTGATTCAAGTTCAAGAATTAGTTGCACTGTGTTAGCGGAATCTAAGACGGGGTATTCGATTCGACCTATGTGTTGTGCCGTATCGGAACTTATATCTCCCCGCCATTTATCTGTATAAGTTTCATCTTCAATAGTTAAATGAGAAGTGATCAGAGCATCGTGAATCGGCTGGCGCCCATCGTGAACCACAGTCACATTTGTTGCTACAACTTTTTCTCTTGAAATTAAATCAAAGAAAGGATCAGCAATAATAATTGTTTCCGCACATGCTGCAGCCACTGCATCAAAAGCAGGTTTAGTTGCTCTATTTTGATCAATTATTCCACTTGTAGTTTTATAGCGGTCATCTATAAATGAATCAAAAGTGAATCCGCCTCCAGGACGGTATTTACGACGTCGGAGGATTTCTATCTGAGTTTTTAACAAGTCGGCTTGATGGGTTCTGGTGGCTGCAGACCAACTTTTGAAATTCGGGAACATCTCTGGCGGGAAAACTTTCAGAAGAAGGTCAACAATGTCATCATTTTCAGTATTTAACTCAGAGAAATCAAATACTGGCCACTGGTCAGAGTTGATGTTTAATTCTTCTGAAACTGAATGACTTCCAAAAGCTGAAACGAATTTTCCAATCCAAGGCTGCTGATCCAGATAGACCGCAAGATCAGTGGCCTTTCCTTCGTGCCAACCAAACCATAAATGGCTATTAGCTTCTTGCGGTCTAGGCAAACTAGGCAGAGTTCCCGTATTTGCTATGGCAGGACGAGAAGGATCTTGGCGGTGCAAAGATCGGCGTATCGACTGATCAAGGATAGAGCGATTCCATGTGGGTTTTTGTTGCTCAAGCAAACTAGGTGCTGCTTGGTTTACATCAATGGGGTCAGGGTTATCATGCCCACACCAAACAATTATTGAAGGATGGTGCCCAAAGTTATCAACTAGCTCTCTGGCTTGTCGCATAGCTTGATCCCGAACTGAATTATGGTAGCTACCTTTTAACGGCATATCTTGCCAGATCATCATCCCGGCTTCATCTGCAGCAGCATAAAAAGAAGGGTGGGTAACATGACCAGCAATTCTTATTAAATTCAAATTTGCTTCAATACCTTTTTGGATATCCCTCAAAGCAGATTCATAAGTCATTTCTGCAAGATTGTGGTTAAGCGAGTCAATATTTGATCCTCGAAGAAAGATTTTTTCTCCGTTTATAAACCACTGATGGTTTTTCATTCGGATAGAACGAAATCCAATTTGTTTTTTTCGTATGTCACTAACCTCGCCTGTTTCAGTAGCCAGAGTGAACTCGGCATCAACTAAAGGTTGTTCTCCAAGTTCATGAGGCCACCAAAGTTGTGGGTGGGGAACTCGAATTGTCCATTCAACACGGTTCTCTCCAGCAGCTAAAGGTTGGCGATGTCTATGGTCAATTCCGAGAATCTTTGTTTTAAAAATTGTTAAACAAGGATTGGCTGCTTCTACAACAGCACGCACAGACAAAGTCGCAACTGTCGGATTAGCGTCCACGCACACTGCTCTTAAATGCCGGAAAGCAACTGGCCCTGTAGAGCGCAAACGAACAGGCTGCCAGATTCCACCAAGATTTAAATCTTGGCTATTGAACCCAGCTAGTGAACGCTTTTCATTTCCGTCAATATCAACGGGGGAGGTTACTTCTATTGCAAGGAGATGTTCTTTTTGGTTTTTTAACGTCTTTGTTAATTCAAGACTGTGAGGGAAGAAGTAACCTTCAGTCACTCCAAGAAAAGACCCATCAACCCATACATCTCCTTGAGAGAAAATACCATTTAGGTCAAGCCAAAGCCGTTGTTCGGATTTGGGTTTATCTAACTCAAACCGTGTCCTATAAAAGAGCGGTCCAGCGGCATCTTTGAATTCATCAGTTGCACTCCAATGACCTGGAACAGGAACCTCAGACCAGTTAGCGTCATCAAAATTAACTAAGGGAAAGTCACGTCGTAAAGTATCGTCGGCACAATGAGCGCGCCACACACCAGAAAGTTTCATTAGTTAAAACGTTACTCGCATAATTTCAACTAGCGAAGAGTCATTACTCCATTATCAAAAACGACTCTTTCATCTACACGAGTTTGGAAAAGAATCGAATCTTCGTTTTCCCAAATATGAACTGAAAGTTCTTCACCGGGAACGACAGGTGACTTGAATCGTCCTCCCATTCCACCAAAACGATCTGTATCTGAGTCACAAACTGCGTGAAGTAAAGCTCGCCCAGTAAAACCGTAGGTGCATAAGCCATGAAGGATAGGTTTTTCAAATCCTGCCGCGGCGGCAAATGTTGGATCCGAATGCAGCGGGTTGCGATCTCCGTTCAGTCGGTAAAGAAGAGCTTGGTCTGTTCGAGTGGTGTAAGAAATAATCTTGTCCGCGGGTCGTTCTGGTAGTTCCCAAGAATCTGATGGGCCTCGGTCTCCACCCCATCCACCTTCGCCACCTAAGAAAAGTCCGGACTTTGTTGACCACATTGGGTTTCCATCAAGGTCGGTGACATCATTTTCTAAATAAACAAGAGCTGCTTTTCCTTTGTCGTAAATGTTTCCTACGCGAGCGGTAGCGATTCCTTTACCTGCTGAAGGAAGAGTTTGATGCAAAGTGATGTGTTGCTCAGCATGAAGAAGGAAAACAGGGTTGAAATCGCCAAATCCAGGAGTTTGTCCACCGCCCATTACCACGACTTGAGTTGGAAAAGACTTTTGTTCAATTTCATTTGAATTTTCTGTAGTGAAATTCAACTCAAAACCTGTTGGGTCAGTGACACCAGCTCCAACTCCTAGAGAGTAAAGAAGGCTGTCGTCAGAGGTCCAAGAGAATTCCCTCGGTTCACCTACCGAACCTGCAGCATCTGGATTTATAGGCACAGTAACACACTCCTTAATTTGGATGATCTTACGCTAGGAGAGGACCCCTCCAAATGGCGAATCGGGCCAAAAAAACCCAAAAATAAACGATTTTTTCCCTTTAAATTTGCAATTTATTAAATAACAATGGTGTAATTACATGTATAGCTTTTATACAGTACAGTTAGAGATTAAGCCAAAATCAAACCTTAGAAACATAACTTCGGTTACCACAAGAAAGAGGGGGGCGGAAAATAAATGGGTATTTTCGCTAAACCAGGCTTAGACACTTCTTGGCAAGAGTTCTCAAATTGCCTTGGTGTCGACCCTGACCTTTTCTTTCCAGAGCGTGGGGCAAGCACTCGAGAAGCAAAAGATGTGTGCCGCGGATGTGTAGTAAGAGAAGACTGTCTGGAATTTGCCTTACAAAACGGTGAAAAATTTGGAATCTGGGGTGGGATGAGTGAGCGTGAACGCCGCAGAATTCGCCGCCAACGGGCACTTGAGCGTGCAGCTGCAGCAGCTGAGGCAGCTGAATCTGCTTAAACAACTACTTGTTATAAACACTAATGTTCTTCTTGGTACCCACTCTGGGTCAACTACAGGTAGTCTGACATTATGAATATTGTTGGATTTCTTTCAAGCAACGAACTGATCATTGTGGCTATTGTCGCTGTTGTTCTTTTTGGTGGTAGTCAACTCCCGAAGCTGGCACGCAATCTTGGTAGAGCTCAAAAAGAGTTACGAGAGGGCATGGCCGAAGGTGCTGCTGAAGCTGAGGCCGAAACCGAAACCGACGCTTGATATAAGAAAAAGTAACAAACTAGTTTGAAATTCATATCTCTTGAGGAGCCTTGCCATGACTGACACCACTGAAGATCTTGAACCACAGCCGCCACAAGGCGATGTAAAAGTCATATATCTCGGTCCGATCGCCCCCCATTGGGAAGTCCAATCAACTTTCGGTGATCGTGACTTAATTGATTCGTTCCGTGACCGGATTTCAGCTCGATTACTTCTTCTTCCTCCTCATGACCCTCAGTTTCGAAGGAATCGGGAAAGAATAAATAGAGACGCTGAACGAGAGCACGTTTTAATTAGTTGGGATCTTGGTTTCGAGGAAACCGACGAAGACTTCGAATAATTCAACAGTTTTAAATTATCAGGCACCAATCTTTAACAAAGGAGAAACTATGAATACCTTCACTCTTGACCCAATGGGAATCACAGTGGTCGGAGAGAACGCCATTGGAAATTTGGCCCAACATGTTCAGGCGCACGGTAACCGAGCTTTCTTG
>CATISD010000087.1 GCA_949538625.1 Acidimicrobiales bacterium AG-410-I20 | reverse complement strand
GGGCATATTTTCTTGAATTGGGTTCTTCCTGATGTTGATGAAACTATTCGGGTTGAGTTATCTAATGGGACTTTGCATGCTTCGCCGGGGCTTCTTCATGACTCGCCAAGTGCTGTGGTTACTTGTTCTCGAGAGCAGCTAAATCGAATGGTCTCGACAGGTGACAATATTTCTGAACTTGTGGTTACTGGAGAAGCGAAGATTGAAGGTGACGTTGATACTGTTTACGGTCTTTGGGAAACTTTCACTGACTTCCCCCTTCTCTTCAACATTATTGAACCGTAAATTTATTTTTTGCCTCTAGTTTTTTCCTAGTTCTTGACGTATTTCTTGGCCGTGTTGGTTATTTGTTGGTGGAGCACGGCGAACGGTAGGCGGTGTGGCTTCCATCTGCAGCGGGGAACGGACTGACCGAAAAGCGTTTTCGCCATCGCCCAAGACCACAACGGGATCAAGGCCAAGCTCTTCGGCTGTTAAGAAAGCTGCTCTTACGTCATTTACTAATCCGACGGGAATTCCAGCTGCTTGTAATCGTTTAACCCAGGCGACTGCCGTGTCTTTAGCTAACTCCGAATTAATTTCAACAGCAAGTTCTTCTATGTTTACAAGTCGATCTTCGTTGGTCTCAAAGCGTGGGTCAGTAATCCAATCGGTTCTCCCCATTTCTTCGCATAAACGTTCCCATAGCAATGGGCTTGCCGCAGCAATAGCTATTGGCCCATCTGATGCTTGATACGGTTCATATGGGGCTATTGACGGGTGCCGATTTCCGTGCCGAGATGGATCTACATCTGCAGTGACATGAGATACTCCGACATTGAGTAAACCAGCGAGAGCTGATTGCATGAGAGATACCTCTACATGCTGGCCTTTGCCTGTTTGGTGGCGCTCTTCAACTGCTGCCAGAATTCCTACTACTGCGTAAAGCCCTGTTAATTTGTCCACCATTGCCGAACCGATTTTTGAAGGTTCTCCTTCTACTTCTCCGGTGATATGCATAATGCCGCTCATTGCTTGAACGACAAAGTCATAACCAGCTAATTCTGCTCCGGGGCCTGTGCTCCCAAAACCAGTTATTGAACAGGTGATAACTGCTGGGTTTTCTTGCGTCAGGTTGTCTCGGTTGAGGCCGAATCGTTCCATTGTTCCAGTGCGAAAGTTATCAATAACTACGTCAGCACTTAAGCAAATTTGGTGCGCTATTTTAAGATCTTCTTGATTCTGTAAGTCAAGTGATATTGATCTTTTGTTGCGGTTAAAGCCGAGATAGTAAGTGCTTGTCGTGTTCTCTCCATCTGACCACCATGGCGGTCCCCATGTTCGTGTGTCATCTCCGACGCCGGGTTGTTCGATCTTTATTACGTCAGCACCTAAATCGCCAAGAATCATGGTTGCTAGCGGTCCGGCTAGGACCCGAGAGAAATCTGCGATGCGTAAATTTCTTAGAGCCCCTTGTGATTCTTCACTATTTGACTGTGTCATAAAGTCTCATTCTGTTCTGGATAGCAGTTTAAACCGTAGGTTCTTTATTAGTTGGTTGCGGCGTTCACAAGGTTTCCAAAGCGATGCAATGTGCGGCTGATTGCTTGCTCTTGGAGATACCAGCGGAGTTCAAGGCGGCCGCTAGATGTTACTGGCGCATCTATGAGATGAATCTCTGCTGCAATTGCCGCTTGGCGAACAGGCTGAGTGGTGGTTCCTATAAGTCGAATGCGGCCAAATCTAGATGAAGAAAGTGATTCGGCAAATTCATTATTGCTTATTTCTTTTTCGTTGCTGACTTCATAGGACACACCGGTTCGGTTCACTGCGCTTAATACTCGCTGTACTTCTATTTCGTTAGCGTCGGAACTGATCCTGATAATGAGATTTGAGCGTGGTTGGTAACGGAGAATATTCGCTTCGCAAAAAAGATTTGATGGATCGTGTTCAACGGAGTAATAATTCTCCCACCAATAAGCATCATCTTGTTCTGCGTCGGAGAGTTCTATGGGTCCAGTGGGTTGCCATTTCCCTAGTTGAAGAAGGTAATCAGGTCCTCCTGTTTTTGCTCCAACTCCTACTGCCGAACGTTTCCATCCTCCAAATGGTTGTCTATTCACAATCGCTCCGGTGATATGCCGGTTGACATAAGCGTTACCTACTTGAACTTTTTTAAGCCACTCTTCTATTTCCATTGGATCTAAGGAATGAATTCCTCCAGTTAGCCCATAGTCAACAGAGTTTTGCCATTCAATAGCTTCATCTAAATTTGAGGCCTGCATCAGACCAAGAACCGGACCAAAACATTCTGTGTGATGAAATTGTGAGCCAGGTTTCACTCCCCCTTTGATCCCAGGTGTCCATAGTCGCCCACTTTGATCAACTTGCTGGGGTTCAAGAAGCCAATACTCCCCTTCATCAAGTTTGGTAAGGGCATCTAATAGTTTCCCTGTTGCAGGGGCGATTAGTGGGCCAAGAACGGTGGATAATTCATGAGATGAGCCGACAGCAAGCGATTTAGCGGCATCAACAATTTGTCGGAGGAACCGTTCATCATTTGCTACTGAACCAACGAGGATTCCAAGGCTAGCTGCTGAACATTTTTGTCCTTGATGACTAAAAGCAGAATGGATTAAGTCAGCGGCAGCTAAATCCAAATCTGCTTGTGGCGTAACGATAAGAGCGTTCTTTCCACTAGTTTCAGCAGAGAGATTCATTTCAGGTTTCCATGAGCGAAACAAGTCTGCTGTTTCTATTGACCCGGTCAAAATAACTCCATCTACAGAAGTAACTAAAGTTTTTCCGATGTCATCATCATGAGTTCGCACAAACCGTAAAAGATCTTTGGGGACTCCAGCTGCCCAGCAGGCTTCAGCGATTATTTCTGCACATCTTGGTGTTTCCGGGGCAGGTTTGAAAATTACGCCGTTCCCGGCTGCTAAAGCAGCAAGAACTCCTCCCGTAGGAATCGCGGTAGGAAAATTCCAGGGAGGAACCACCGCTACAACTCCTAAGGGCGTGAATTCTGCATATTTTACTTGATTTAGTTCTGCTGATTTCTCTGCATACCATCGTGCAAAATCTGCCGCCTCATTAATTTCTGCGTCTGCTTCCACCCATGTTTTTTTTGCTTCGTGGGCCATTGTTATAAAAAGGTCGTCTTTTCTTTTCAAGATCTCTTCTGCGACTCGGTGTAATACCTTTTGACGTTCTTCTATGTGGAGGTTTACCCAGTTCTCCTGAGCATTTTTTACTTTAGAAATGCATGTTTGTATTTCGTCTATAGAAACACTGAACTCAGTTTTTACTCTTTGTAGATTTAGTTGATGAGTGTTTTTTATCCACTCTTGTGTAAGTTCTTGAGTCGGATCGGTGTCAGGTTGGTTAAAGAAATTCTGGGAACTACTTGTTTTATCTGATTCTTTACGGCGTGAAGTAGAACTAACTTCCCATCGATTCATCACTGCTTTTTGAAATTGATCAGCTTGGTTTAAGAATTCTTTGCTATCTGGTTTAAGGGTGAAAAGATGACGAAGGAAATTATCTTCAGAAGCGTTTTCTTCTAAACGTCTAAACAAGTAACTTATCGCTACGTCAAAATCAGCGCGTCCTACGATTGGCGTGTAGAGCAATAATCCATGGGTGTCGGCGTGAACTTCACGAGCTTGTGCTGGTGCCATCCCTTGAAGCATTTCAAATTCAACCCGGTCTGCGACTCCGCGTTCTTCAGCTAATAAGTGAGTCCAAGCCACGTCAAAAAGATTGTGGCTTGCAAGACCGATTCTGATTCCGTTCATTTGTTCGGCGTTTAAGACCCAGTCAAGACACCGTTTGTAGTTTGCATCTACTTCCATTTTGGTTTCGTAGGGGGCTTGGTTCCAGCCGTGGAGTGCTGCGTCTACTTTTTCCATCGCCAGATTTGCCCCTTTTACAAGACGTATTTTTATTTCTCCCCCACCTGTTTTTTGTCTTCGGTTTGCCCATTTTGTAAGTCGTTGGAGGGCGGGAAATGTGTCCGGTAGGTATGCCTGTAGGACTATCCCTGCTTCTATTGATCTCAGTTCAGGTTCATCAAGGAGTTTCATGAACGCACAGATAGTTAGTTCAAGGTCTCGGTATTCTTCCATGTCAAGATTGACAAAAGTTGGAGGACTTGTGGAGGCGGCATGGAGGTAAAGTTCTCGGAGTCTTTCTTCGATTCTTTTTAAAGTGTGATCAAAGGCCCATAAATTTATTTGGCTTGTGACTGAAGAAACCTTTACTGATACGTAATTGATATCTGGGTCACTAATTAAAGAAAGAGTTTGTTGGAATCTTTTATCTGCTTCTCGTTCGCCAAGGACTGCTTCTCCGAGGAGGTTCACGTTGCAGGCATACCCTTGGGCCTTGCGTTCTTTGAGGTGCTTGTGCATTGGTTCGTCTTCGGCGTCGACCACTAAATGACCTATTAGCGATCGCATGCGAAGACGGGCGAGGGGCATGACGAGTTTTGGGAGAAGTGGAGCTAGCCGAACTCCTATCGAGAGCATTAGACGATCGACTGTGTTTAAGAATTTTGGGAGGTTTTTTTCTTTTCCTAGACGAAAGAGTTGATTGGCTGCTGCTTTATCGTCTCGGTGGCGAGCGACGCGATCAACAAAGTCCATAGTAAAGGCAACGCCGTTGGGGTCTGATATTAAAGCTGCTAGTTGATCTGACTGGCGACGTTCGCTTTTGGTTTCGGTTTGCTGTGTTTGATTCAGCCATCTAGCGACAAGAGTGATGGTTTCATCTATTTTTAAAGCCGCTTCAGATTTTGACACTATTGGTAACTTTCGATTAGTCCCTGTAGTCAGGGTTTTCCCAAACTATAAGCACTGCATTATTTCCAACTGTTGGGTCGTCTAAATAATCAGGTATTGCTCCTCGAGCTTCAAATCCGTTTTGTAGTTGGAAACTAAGTGTTGGGTCATAAAGATCGCCCGATACAACTTTGTCTATGTATTCGTCAGCTGACATTGTGTCTAAATGTTCGGAGTATCCCGGTATGACTCCGCCGGCAACAATTCCTTTTTTTCCTAGTTTTCTTACTGCTTGTTTTCTCAACTCATAGAGTTGGTGGCCTATTCCTCTTTTGCGGTATTCCGGATTTACAGCAATTGTTACTCCGTAATACCAATCACCTTCTGGGTTGTGATCGCCACCTCCAGCTGTTCCTGTTAGATCATCGAGTGAATGGTAAGCATCTTCGAAATTGAAATCTAATAGTAGGCCAACACCGAAACCTATTGGTTTATCTCCATCAAGTGCAACAAAGCCACCTTCGGGGAAAACTTTGCAGTATCCAACTATGTCTTCGTAGCTAAGTAGGTCTTCGGTGCCGATTGATGAGAAGACCGTGTGTTCTATTTCCGCGAGTTGTTCAGCCCATTCAACTCTTATCGGGGCGTAGGTGATTTCATTCATGGAATGGGACATGGACGTATTCGTTGAGGTTGGGTACTCCCCAAACCGCCCAGAAATCTAAGGTCTGTGGGCACATAATTGCTGCGCCACTTGACTCAATGTGATAGGGGTCTTTTGAAGTTCTGCAGATGGCTTCAGGATCACGAGTTACCTCAATAAGGTCTTCTACGCTCAAGTTTTCTTTGGCTAGAAGTTCTGTGGCTCGAGATAGCCGATGTTCCGAGTTTGCTTTAATATTTAAGTCCCTTAGTGCCTCAACAGATTTTGCTTGGTCCCAAAGAACATGGTTTGTGTGTACTAATGGTTCTTGTTCCAAAGTTTTGTAAGGACGTGCGGTAGGCATCGCCTCGATCATGTGTCCATTTCCTGTGGAGTCAAAAATTAGAAAGCTATGCGCTCCGGCGAGATCTGCTGTGAGAATCTCGTTTAATGCCTCGTCGGCTGAAGAAGTAGTTAGGGCTGCTCGTACGACGGATGGCCACATAACGCCTGGGCATCCATCTGTTGTGACCAAGTTATTTATTCCGACACATACTCCGTGGCTATTCATTCCGATCTGGCCGAGACATCCGACTGTAGAGAATATGAGTGCAGAAGGGCTGCCATTTTCTGGCTGAATTCTCATTAAGACGACATGGTCTGTTGCGGTGTCATGCATATCCCAAGTTTGGCCATATAGTCCTTGTCCGTTTGCTTTTGAATCGGGGACGATAAATGCGGTGCAGTCATCTTCAATAACCTCTGATGGGTACGTTCCTCCAAAAGTATTTCGGACGGTGTCTACAAAGTCAGTGAATCCTCCTACGATTACTGCTTCTGCTGGTGTGATGCCTGCGCCTTCAGCCATTGCGCACATTTCTGCGTAAAGTTCGGGTGAATGTTTTTCATGAGCGGGGAGACAGGATTCCGCTATCTCTAGGATTTCAGATTCATTTATTTCTTGTCCTGCCCAGAATTGGCCGCTGGCGAGATGAATACGTTCTCTTGTATAGATTTTTATTTCATCGGCATAGGTTGTTCCGTGTTGGTGCCCTATTTCCTCTGGGGAGCCTTTGAGGTCAAGAATACGAATTGGTGGGCGCTTCATATTCTGAATTCTCGCGTTGTTTTGGTCTAAGAGCAAACACCGTGGAATGAATATGCTCTTGATTGTGGGTATTACAAAAGATGTGGGCAGACTGTTTCAATGAAGCCTGAAGATCTACTGTTAATCGATCCTGAAATTTCTGAAGCTTTAGCTTCTAAGAAGCCAGTTGTTGCTTTGGAGTCAACAATTATTAGCCATGGCATGCCTTATCCACGGAATGTTTCTACGGCTTTAGAGGTGGAAGCAATTGTTAGAGAGAACGGTGCGGTACCTGCTACGACTGCGCTTATAGACGGTCATTTTTGTGTAGGTCTCTCTTCTGAACAAATTGAAAAGCTTGGCTCAGCTGAAGAAGTAAAGAAAGTTAGTTTACGGGACATAGGGGTAGCGCTATCGCGTAAGACTCTGGGAGCAACGACAGTAGCTACCACCATGTTTATTGCTGAAAAAGCAGGAATCAAAATATTCGCTACTGGTGGACTTGGAGGAGTTCATCGTGGAGATTCTGGTGATGTTTCTGCAGATTTAACAGCCCTTGGAACGATTCCGGTTGCCGTAGTAAGTGCAGGGGTTAAAGCGATTTTAGATTTGCCTCGCACTTTAGAATTCCTTGAAACACTTGGGGTACCTGTTCTCGGTTATGAAACAAGCTCCTTCCCTGAGTTCTGGATCCGAGGTTCAAATCTTCCTGTTAGCGCACGGGTTGACACTCCTTGGGCTGCAGCGGCAGCAATTTCTGCTCATTGGTCCTCTGGGATGAATACTGGAGTGGTTCTTGCTGCTCCTGTGCCAGTTGAACATGAAGCTGATCCTGAGGTCATTAACACTGCGATAAGCGAAGGTCTTGCCGCGGCAGATGCTAAAGGTGTGAGTGGTTCAGAAACAACTCCTTTTGTACTTGCCCATATCGTTGAGAGCACCGGCGGAGCGAGTCTTGAAACGAATATTGCTTTAGTTAAAAATAATGCTGC
>CATISD010000086.1 GCA_949538625.1 Acidimicrobiales bacterium AG-410-I20 | reverse complement strand
TAACAGAAAAAATAGAGACTCCCGAGCGAAACAGAAATACCGCTTATGCAAGGCCTGAGCCGACTTATGAAGACAGACGAGCTAGAGCTATTGAGGAGAAACCGACTAGAGACAAAGTTCGTTATGAAGCTGGCGCTGCTGTTAACCGAGCTAAGAAACGGACACATAGAAGTGCGGTCGTAAAGAGATCTCTTTTGCCAGCAAGCCCGAGAAAACTTCCTGATGCAGAAGCGTCATTAGTGAGAGTTTTAGGAAATAAAGATGGGCGCCGTGCTTTAAGACGTTTAGTTGAAGCAAGCCAGGCGTTTGAACAAGAAAGATTCCTTGACGCTCGCCAGATTTTAATTCCCCTTGAGAGGCAGGCTCCAAACATTGCAGAGGTCGTAGAGTTATCGGGTTTAACTCTTTACCGTCTCGGCCGATGGCGTGAAGCGGCAAAAAAACTTGAAAAATTTCGTGAAATAACAGGTGGGACTGAACAAAACCCTGTTCTTGCTGATTGTTACAGAGCCTTAGAGTGGTGGATCGATGTAGAAGTTCTTTGGGAAGAATTAAGAGACGCTTCTCCCTCTGGGGCGCTTGTCACTGAAGGCAGAATAGTCGCTGCTGGAGCGCTAGCAGATCAGGAGAAAGTCTCCGCAGCCATTGCTCTCTTAGAGCGTGGATGGAGATTCCCTAAACGTGCTAGGGACTATCATCTCCGCAGAGCTTATGCACTGGCAGACTTATATGAGCGTTCTGGAATGGTTCCTAAAGCGAGAGATCTTTTTGTTTGGGTTAATCGTCAGAACAATAAATATGGGGATGTTGAATCTCGAGTTCAGGCTTTGCAATAAGGCCTCACTAGTGAATAATTTAGGTCTTGTAATCATGTTGAAAGCAAAGACATCAGAGGATTTCGCGCCTAATGTGGTACACGCAATAAAGCACACTTATAAGTACGGGTAGATTGATGAATATTGAACAAATGGCAAAGGTTCGTGACCAAGAAGGCTTTATCGCTGCATTGGATCAGAGTGGAGGAAGCACGCCTAAGGCACTTCAAGCTTACGGTCTAGAAAATGACGCTTATGGTAGCGAAAGTGAGATGTTTGACCTAGTACATCAAATGCGGACACGAATTATAACAAGCCCTAGTTTTGGAGGAAGCCGCATACTCGGTGCAATTCTTTTTGAAAATACAATGGATAGAGAAATTTCTGGCCAAAGTACCGCTGATTATTTGTGGCAGACTAAGCAAGTTGTGCCATTCCTCAAAGTAGATAAAGGCCTCTCTGATGAAAATGATGGAGTGCAGGTTATGAAGCCCATGCCAGAACTTGAAGCACTATTAGATAAAGCGAAAGAATCTGGAATATTTGGGACAAAAATGCGTTCAGTGATAAAAGAAGCCAACCCATCCGGTATTAATCGGGTAGTAGATCAACAATTCGAGATAGGAAAAGAAATACTTAGCGCTGGACTTGTACCAATTATTGAACCAGAAGTAGACATAAATAGTACGGACAAAAGAGAGTCAGAAGAGTTGCTTTGCTCAGCGATTGAACGAAACCTTGGTGGACTTGCAGAGTCTCAATCTGTCATGCTCAAGCTCACCCTTCCAGAAGAAGATAATTTCTATGAATGCTTTGTGAACGATAGTCATGTTCTCCGAGTAGTGGCTTTATCTGGTGGTTATAGTCGAGAAGAAGCTAATAATCGCATGTCAAGGAACAATGGTTTAGTCGCAAGTTTTTCTCGCGCATTAACAGAAGGACTTTCCGCTCATCAAACACAAGAAGAATTTGATGCGCTCCTTGATGCTTCCATCCAACAAATTTTCAATGCTTCAAACACTTAAGGAAACGAGGAACTAGGTGACTGACGTAGTAGAAGAATCTGAAGTAGCAGCAGTAGATCGGGTAATTATCCGATTTGCTGGAGACTCTGGTGACGGTATGCAGCTCACCGGTGATCGTTTTACGACGGCTAGTGCCATTAATGGAAACGATCTAGCAACTTTCCCTGATTATCCAGCAGAGATTCGAGCGCCTGCTGGTTCTTTAGCAGGCGTTTCTGCGTTTCAGGTACAGATATCGGATCATGACATAATGACTCCAGGTGATGCACCTGAAGTCATGGTAGCTATGAATCCAGCGGCCCTAAAATCAGATCTTCATTTACTGACACCCGGCGGAACTTTGATTGTCAATAATGACACTTTTGAAGAACGAAATCTCACGAAAGCCGGCTATGACTACAATCCTTTAGAAGAGGGTGACGATCTTTCTGGTTACAGAACAATATCTGTTCCAATGACTTCGTTGACAAAAGAAGCATGTAAAGAATTGGGAGTCAAACCTCGAGATGCGGAAAGGTCAAAAAATTTCTTTGCCTTAGGTCTCGTTTCTTGGATGTATAGTCGTCCAATTGAACCTACTTTGGATTGGATAGATCAACGTTTTGCCGGGAAAGACCAGATCATTTCAGCGAACAAGGCAGCCTTCTCGGCTGGCCATGTTTACGGAGAGAGTGCCGAATTAGGAGATCAACGCGTAGTCGTAAAAGCGGCTCCTCTTACTTCGGGGACTTACACAAACATAAATGGGAATACGGCACTTTCTTGGGGGCTAATTGCTGCTAGTCAACTATCTGATTTGCCGCTATTCCTAGGTTCCTACCCAATAACTCCAGCAAGCGACATTCTCCATGAACTCGCAAAACATAAAGCTTTCGGGGTGACAACGTTTCAGGCTGAAGATGAAATCGCAGCAGTTGGCGCCGCTTTAGGGGCTTCATATGGCGGGCATCTTGGAATTACAACCACTAGTGGCCCAGGGGTTGCTCTCAAATCTGAGACAATGGGGTTAGCGATTTCTCTTGAACTGCCATTGGTGATCATAAATATTCAGCGTGGAGGGCCATCTACTGGTCTTCCAACGAAGACAGAAGCCGCAGATTTGCTCATGGCCATGTACGGAAGGCATGGAGAGTCTCCGCTGCCTATAGTGGCAGCAAAAACTCCTTCAGAATGTTTTTTTGCAGCTATTGAGGCTTGCCGTATCGCTCTTGAACATCGCACCCCGGTGATGCTTCTTTCAGATGGTTATCTAGCCAATGGATCAGAACCATGGTTATTGCCGGATGTTGATGATCTTGAACCAATAAATATTGAGTTTGCGACTGAATACAATCACATTGGAGAAGATGGCGAAGCAGGCTATTGGCCTTACTTGCGAGATGAAAATCTCGTACGTTCAATGGCTATCCCTGGAACACCTAATTTGATGCATCGGATAGGTGGTATTGAGAAAGAAGACGGATCAGGAAACATAAGTTATGACCCGACTAACCACGCTCATATGGTTGAGGTTAGAGCGGAACGAGTCAAACGTGTAAAAGTCCCTGATATAGAAGTGGCTGGTGACCCTGATGCTGAGGTACTTGTAGTTGGTTGGGGTTCAACATGGGGTTCAATAACCAGTGCAATGGGAAGGGTGCGATCCAGTGGCCATAAAGTTGCCCATGCTCACTTATCTCATCTCAATCCTTTCCCTAAAAATCTTGGAGAAATTTTAGAGGGTCGAACTCATATTCTCATTCCAGAAATGAATATGGGTCAGTTGAGCCTCATGCTACGTGCAGAGTACCTTGTAGATGCTAAGTCAATAAGCAAAGTGGCAGGACAGCCTTTTACTGCTGGAGAACTTGAGCAGACTATTCTGGACTATATTGAGGGAAAGAGTAAATCATGACCGATGTAATAGATTCAGAAGCCGTTCCTGAAACTACTCGAGCTGATTGGCAAAGCGACCAAGAAGTACGGTGGTGTCCAGGCTGTGGGGACTACTCGATCTTGACTGCCCTTCAGTTACTTCTGCCTGACCTTGGAGTGCGCAGGGAAAAAACAGTATTTATTTCTGGCATAGGATGCGCGGCTCGATTTCCTTACTACATGAATACTTATGGTATGCACAGCATCCATGGCCGTGCTCCCGCTATTGCTACTGGACTGGCTTTAGCGAGACCTGATCTTGACATTTGGGTTGTTGGGGGCGATGGCGACATGCTTTCTATCGGGGGAAATCACCTTATTCACGCTCTTAGAAGAAATACAAACTTGAACATCCTTCTGTTTAATAATCAGATATATGGCTTAACCAAAGGACAATTTTCTCCAACTAGTGAGACCGGAAAGATAACAAAGTCATCTCCGGTGGGGTTAATTTCTGAACCGTTTAATCCAATAAGCGTTGCAATAGGTGCAGAAGCGAGTTTTGTAGCGAGAACCCACGACATGGACCGTAAACACCTTCAAGAAATGTTTGCTCGTGCGCATGCGCATTCTGGTGCTTCATTTATAGAGGTTTATCAGAATTGCAATGTCTTTAATGACGGAGCTTTTGCTGAAATAACAAAAAAAGATGCAAGAGACGACATGCTTATAAATTTGGTTCATGGGGAGCCAATACAATTTGGCAGCGAAGGACAGTTCGGAGTTGTTCAAGGCGCAGACGGAGTAGAAATCGTTAATGTAAGTGATGTAGGGGTTGAGTCTTTGCTAGTGCATGATGAAACACGAAGTAATCCCTCAACTGCTTTTTCTCTTTCTCGTTTAGCGTCAGGCCCTAATGTGCCAACGCCCATTGGTGTATTTAGAGCGGTAGAGAGAGAAGAATATGCTTCGGCAATGAGCGACCAAGTTATGGGAGTCACCGAGGAGCGCGGTATGGGACAATTAAAGGAACTCCTTCATTCATTGCCTACTTGGGAAGTCTAAGTATTCAGTAAGAGAAGAATTTATGGGATGGGCATTAGACCTTGATGGTGTTGTGTGGCTGGGTACTGAATCAATACCAGGGGTTGCAGAAGCTGTCGCTGCACTTCAAAATGCTGGCGAAACAGTACTTTTTGTTACCAATAACTCTGGGCGTCGAGTAATTGATGTGGAGGAAAAACTTTTTAGTCATGGGATTGACGCCCAAGGAGGAGTTATAACCTCAGCAATGGCCGCAGCACAAATGGTAGAACCTGGAGAACGAGTGCTTGGAATGTGTGGGCCGGGTTGTCGGGAAGAACTTGAATCTCAAGGAGCGGTAATGGTTAGTGACGGACCAGTTGACACCGTAGTTGTTGGATTTCATGAAAATTTTGATTATTGGGGACTGACGGCAGGGATACAAGCCATTCTTGGTGGAGCTCGCTTACTAGCTACAAATCAAGATGTTACTTATCCGGCTGAAGACGGAATTCGTGCAGGAGCAGGAAGTATTGTCGCAGCGTTAGAAGCAGCGACCAAAGTAAAGCCAGAAGTTGCAGGTAAACCTCATCAACCAATTTGTGATTTAGTGATTGAAAGAGGTGGCACTGAAGGAATAGTTGTTGGAGACCGCCCCGATACTGATGGGCTCTTAGCTAAATCCTTAAATTGGAAGTTCGCTTTAGTCTTAAGCGGAGTCACTAATGAATCGGACTTGCCTATAGATCCTATTCCGGACAGTATTCATTTGGATTTACCCTCTTTAGTTGAAGAGTATTTAGGGTGAGCCGGCAACGGTTAGATAATGAACTGGTTCGAAGAGGACTTGTTGAAAATAGATCACAAGCTCAAGAAGTGATCAAAGCAGGTCGTGTCACTGTTGATGGTGCCCCTGCCAACAAGCCATCCCGCATGGTGGCTCTATCGCAGTCGTTATTTGTGGCAGGAGATCCCCCTCGTTATGTAAGTAGAGGAGGGCTCAAGCTTGAAGCAGCATTAGATTTCTTCGATATTAATGTAAGCGGACTACAAGCAATCGATGTTGGTTCAAGTACTGGAGGATTCACAGACTGTCTCCTCCAACACGATGCAATTTCCGTAACGGCAATAGATGTAGGACGAGGTCAATTACACAATCGTCTCTTTCGAGATAAACGAGTCACAGTGTATGAACGCACAAACATCCGTCACGTTGAGCCAGAAGAAATAGGAGCGCCTTTTGACCTTCTCGTAGCAGATCTATCTTTTATATCTCTCACTGCCATCTTGGCTAATTTGCTTGACTTAGTTGGTGACAAGTCATCAATGCTTTTATTAGTCAAACCTCAATTTGAAGCTGGGAAAGATGAAGTGGATAAAGGAAAAGGGGTTATTAGAAATCCAGAAGTCTGGAACGATGTGCTTAACAAGGTGCAAATGTCGGTTCGCGGTAATAAAGCCGCCATCATAGAAGGTATGGTCTCGCCAATAACCGGAGCAGAGGGAAACGTTGAATTCTTTATACGTGTTGTTAAGAGTTCAGATTGTCAACGATTAGTAATCCCGTCACTAGTAAAAGAGGCGATAGATCTTCATGGAGATGGAGAGAAATAGATGGCAGTAATCGGTTTAGTTGTTCACGAACGACGGAAGGAAGCGATAAATCAGGCTGCCGATTTGGCGCATTGGTTGTCCGAAGAGGGGCATGAAGTGCATCATCCCTTAGTTGCGGAGAAGTCACAACATCTTGACTTAGTTGTAAGCCTTGGTGGCGATGGCTCAATACTTCGCGCTGTTGACTTATTAGGCGAATCAAAAGTTCCAATACTTGGAGTCAATTTTGGTCATCTTGGCTATTTGACAGCTTGTGAACCATCTGAAGTTAAGGACACAATTATTCAGGTTCTAGACGGGCAACAGAGTATAGAAGAACGCATGATGTTGCAGGTCAAAGTATCTAAATCTGATGGGACGTTACTTGGAGAAACTCACGTTCTAAACGATGTTGTTGTTGAAAGACAAGGGCCAACGATTCGAGTAGGAGTGACACTTGATGGATCTTTTTTCACTTCCTATGCAGCAGATGGTCTTATCGTAGCTAGTCCAACCGGGTCAACTGCCTATGCTTTCTCTGCGCAAGGCCCAATAGTTGACGCCGTTCATAAATCAATTCAAGTAACCCCAATTTCTGCGCACATGTTGTTTGATCGAACTATGGTTCTTGCACCTACAACAGAAGTTCGAGTAGAAGTGCTAGGCGGACGAACAGCTCTTTGTAATGCTGACGGGCGAGAACTAGCAGTAGTTGAAGAAGGCGACCAAGTCGTCGTAACAATTAGTGATCAAGTAACTCAGTTAGTAGTACCTAGAAATCGTCATTTCGCTCATGTTCTTAAAAGTAAATTTGGACTAGAAGATCGATGAGAAATTCAAAGGAATTTCAGAGTAGTAGTGATGTTCCGCGCATCGTCCCTCGGTTCCCGATAGATTGATATTCCGTGACGAAACACATTTTTGTGACGGGTGGTGTGGCAAGTTCCTTAGGCAAGGGACTCACAGCAGCCTCTCTTGGAAGGCTCCTTAAACAAAGAGGGCTAAAAGTAGTTATCCAGAAACTTGACCCCTACATCAACGTAGATCCAGGAACCCTCAACCCTTACGAGCACGGTGAAGTTTTTGTTACTGACGATGGGGGAGAAACAGATTTAGATCTCGGTCACTATGAACGGTTCATAGATGAAAATCTCACCAAGGAATCTAATGCAACCACTGGCTCAATATATTCCACAGTTCTTGCAGCGGAAAGACGAGGCGACTACTTAGGTAGAACAGTTCAAGTCATTCCTCATATCACTGATGAGATAAAGCGACGTATACGCCTTCTGGCCACTGATGAAGTAGACGTTGTAATAACTGAAGTCGGGGGAACAGTTGGGGATATTGAGATCCTTCCATTCTTAGAAGCAATTCGTCAGTATCGATTAGATGTTGGGCGCGACAATGTTTGTTATGTCCACGTCACATTGATTCCTTTCATAGCTCCATCTGGGGAACATAAGACAAAGCCCACTCAGCATTCTGTTATTGAACTCAGAGGCCGAGGAATTCAGCCTGATGCAATTGTGTGTCGAAGCGATGAACCGATAGGTAAAGATCTTGCACGAAAAATAGCGAATCTCTCTTCAGTCCCACCAGAAGCAGTTGTAAATACTCCCGATGCTGGAAGCCTGTACGAAATTCCTCTTGTCATCCATGATGAAGGACTAGATGATGTTATTTGCGATTTATTACGCCTTGAAACTAAAGAACCAGATCTGGACGAATGGCGGGAATTAAGCCACAAAGTACGTTCAGCAGATCAACCCGTGCGAATAGGTTTGATCGGAAAGTATGTCAGCCTTGTTGACGCCTACCTTTCAGTAGTTGAGTCTTTGAATCATTCCGCTATCCAACTTGGAGCAGATATAGAGATCGATTGGATTCAAGCAGAAGATATTGAAGGGTTACTAGTTTCAGATCGACTAAAAGATCTAGACGGAATTGTTATCCCTGGGGGTTTCGGAGAGAGAGGGATAGAAGGAAAAATATCTGCGGCGGGTTATGCAAGAGAAAATGATCTTCCATGCCTCGGATTATGTCTAGGACTGCAGTGTATGACAATTGAGTTCGCTAGAAATGTTCTCGGTCTTGAACGCGCCCATTCCACGGAGTTCGACTCTTCTACTCCGCACCCCGTTATAGATCTCATGGACTCTCAGCGAGACGTAACAGACTTAGGAGGAACAATGCGGTTGGGCGCTTACGTAGCTCAACTAGTTAATGGATCCCAAGTCGCAGAGCTATACGGAGAGGAAGTAATTTCTGAACGACATCGTCATCGGTATGAATTCAATCCGAGGTACCGATCACAGTTTGATGAAAGTGATTTCTTTATTTCAGGCGAATCACCAGATGGCCGTTTAGTTGAATTTATCGAACTAAAAAATCATCCTTTCTGGGTCGCTACTCAGGCGCATCCAGAATTCAAGAGTAGGCCAACAAGGCCCGCTCCTTTATTCCTTGGATTTGTAGAATCAGCACTTGAGCGATCGGCGAAACGAGACTCTCGGTTATTAAGTGATGAAACGTTAATTAGTGAATAATTCAGAAAAAAATTTCCGAAAAGTAAGTGAAACTGTTCTCCACGAAGGCTTTGTTGTTACTTACAGTCAAGCAGTCTTTGAAGGTCCACAAGGCGAAGTTCTAGAAAGAGACGTAGTACGTCATCCAGGTGCAGTTGCGGTGGTAGCCCTAGATAAGGGAGATGTAATTCTTGTTAATCAGTATCGGCCGGCTTTAGAGATGAACACTCTTGAAATACCAGCTGGGAAGCTTGATATGCCTGGAGAAACGAAAACTGAAGCTGCCCGTCGAGAGTTAATTGAAGAGACAGGATACGACTGCGGCGAAATAACGCTTCTCTTGGAATTTCACAACTCTGCGGGGTTCACGGATGAAATCACTTCGATCTATCTCGCAAGAGAACTAACCCCAACTGAAGCTAAAGCAGTAAGCGTAGAAGAAGAATATTTGACCGTAATTCGGCTGCCCGTAGAAGAGGCTTTACGGCTGCTAAACGATAAAAAAATTACTGACGCAAAGACAGTGATTGGATTACTGGCGATTGGATTTGACTCAAACAATTTGTAGAACAGCAAGTTTCGTTTACTGGCCTTTCCTAGAGTGAAATAAACCGCTACGGTAATAAAAGAATTTATATAAGGGGGAAAAATGCTTGCAGCTGTTCTTACCCAAGTTCCAACAGATGAACTTGTCATCGCTGATGACATCACGCTTCGTGATATCGCTCCAGGTGATGTACACGTCAAAATTGCTCACAGTGGTGTTTGCCATTCAGACCTTTCGGCAATGAATGGAACAATTCCTTTACAGCCACCAGCTGTTTTAGGGCATGAAGGCGCAGGTGTTGTTTTAGATGTTGGCTCTGGGGTAACTCATGTATCACCAGGGGATCACGTAATTATTGCTTTCTCTCCACCTTGTGGAAATTGCAGTTATTGCGTGAATCGTAAACAACCGAATCTATGCATGGCAGGTTTTTTGACTCAGCCACAGTTCATGCAAGGCGACACAGTCGTACGTGCTATGACCAACGCCGGAACATTTGCAGAAGAAACAATTGTTCCAGCAATGGCGGCAATCAAAATAGACAATGACGTGCCGTTAGATGTTGCTGCTTTAGTCGGTTGTGGTGTTACTACAGGAGTGGGAGCAGCCTTAAACACAGCAAAAGTCACCCCTGGTTCTTCTGTAGTAGTGATAGGAGCAGGAGGAGTAGGAGTAGCAGCTATTCAAGGTGCAGCAATTGCGGGGGCATCCGAAATTGTTGCTGTAGACCTGCATGAAGGGAAATTAGATCGAGCTAAAGCTTTCGGTGCGACACATGCAGTTTTACCTGACGACCTTCCTGCAGCAATGGCAGAAATCACCGGTGGTGATGGGTTTGACTTTGCTCTGGAATGTATTGGCTTACCTTCAACTATGCGTCAAGCCTTTGACGTTACTCGTCGAGGCGGAACGGCATGCGTTGTTGGGGTAGGCCGTATGGAAGAAACCTTTGAACTTTCTGCTTTTGAGCTTTTCTTTGCAGAAAAAGTGTTGGTTGGTTCTTACTATGGTGGAGCTGATGTTCGTTCTGATTTCAATAGATTCTTGAGACTATATAAAGCTGGACGGCTTGACCTTGAGGGAATGATCTCACGTCGAATCAAAATTGATGAAGTTAATGATGCTATGACGTGTATGGGAGATGCAGATATCATCCGACAGGTCATAGATTTCTGAAAAGAAAAACTAAACAGAATCATCTAATATATAAAAATCTAAATTGTTGGGAGAAAAAATATGCGTATCTCTGTGAACTACGACCAGTGTGAAAGCAATGGAATCTGTATGGATATTGCCCCGGATCTCTTTGAAATAAGAGACGACGACTTTCTTTACGTACTCAATGAAACACCATCTGAAGATCAGAGAAGCGACTTGGAGCAAGCGGTTCTGAGATGCCCCAAGCAAGCCATCTCAATTATTGAATAATCACTCTTCAACCCGAATTAATTGAGAGTAATTAGAAAGCGTTCATGCGAAGAAAAAAGTACGAAAAATCAAGCTTTCTTTTCACAGTTCTCCTAGTCATCGTTTGCAGTTGTTCTTCAAACGCGTCAAATACATTTAGCCAAGAAGCATTTGAAAACCTGATTCCTTCCTTGTTGATTCCAGAAGACCCCGAACTCGTGACTGCTATTCAATGTCCTACTCTTGTAGAAAATCAAAGTACTTGCACCGCAAGCATTGGTGGCGCTCAGGTCTCTTTTATAGTTGAGGGCCCTAATAAGTCAGGGGAGATCAATGTAGTAAGCGAATTTGGTCTTATTTGGGCAGAGGATGTATCTAAAGAAGTGAAAGGACAATTTGACTCTGATCTCGGAATTAGCCATCAAGTTGCATGTGACCCTAAAGTAAGAATCGCGGAAAATGGGCAGAGTTTTTCTTGCATCGTCACAGACCCTTCAGAAGGTACTCATGTGTTCACAATCAAAGTAAAAGACGCTCTGGGAAATTTTGATTTACAACTAGATACACGGAATTAGCAATGAGTGGAAAGAAAAACGAAAAAAAGTTCGATGTAGTGGGAGTAGGCAATGCAATTGTTGATGTTCTCTCTCCAGTAGAAGAAAGCTTCATTCAAGAACATCAACTAGTCAAAGGAAATATGACTCTAATTGATGCTGGTCGCGCACAAGAGTTATATGAAGCGATGCCTTCTGGTAAGAGGGTAAGTGGAGGTTCAGCAGCTAACACTATGGTTGGAGTTGCTTGCCTTGAAGGCTTAGCGGCTTATATCGGAAAAGTTAATGATGACCCTCTTGGAAATTATTTCAGTGAAGATATAAGAGGCGCCGGTGTTGATTTTCGAGGACCAATAAAAGATGGGGATATCCCTACGGCACGTTGCCTCATTCAAGTAACCCCTGATGCTCAACGAACAATGAATACGTTTCTTGGGGTCTCTTCATTGTTGGACAAATCTGAAATAGACGAAAACCTTGTCGCATCATCAGGCACGCTTTATTGCGAAGGCTACTTATGGGACCGAGACGTAGCTAAAGAAGCAATTCGTTTCGCGATGGGTGTAGCCAAGAAAGCGTCCCGCAAAGTAGCACTTACGCTTTCTGATGAGTTTTGTGTAGATCGGCACCGTCAAGAATGGCTTGATTTGTTAGAAGACCGAGTCGACATCGTCTTTGCGAATGAATCAGAAATCAAGTCTCTATTTGAAACTGAGAACTTCTCAGTAGCAGTAAAAGAGATTTCAAAGTTGGTTGACGTTGCATTTGTAACTCTTGGGCCGAGAGGCTCTTTAGTCATTGCAGGGAAAGAAAGAATAGAAATACCAGCAGCGGAACTTGATGGAGTTATAGACACAACAGGAGCAGGGGACTTATACGCATCCGGAGTGCTTTTTGGCCTAAGTCAAGAATTTTCTTTGGAGAAATCAGGAAAAATAGGCAGTATCGCTGCTGCTGAAGTGATTAGTCATCTCGGACCTCGACCCGAGACGGATTTAATAGAGCTTGTAGAAAAAAATCTTAGTTAACCCGATCAAACATTTTTGTCCAGATGGAAGTAAATTGTTGTTATGACTGAACAAATGACATGCTTTGATGTGGAAACCTCTGATGGTATAGCCACTGTGACAATGAAACGCCCAGAACGTCTCAACTCAATGATTCCTGAATTCTGGTCAGAATTACCAGCACTAATCCGTGACATAGATAGCAGTGGGGAAGTACGAGCAATTATCTTGGCTTCTACCGGTCGACATTTTTCTGCCGGAATGGATCTCGCTGCATTTGGGGGTGGAGAAGACTCTTCTAAAGGGAAAGACGCTGGTCGTGTAGGAGCTAATTTAAGAATGAACGTGCTCCATTTGCAAGAAACTTTTTCGGTTTTTGAAAAAGTCAGAATGCCAGTGATTGCAGCTATACAAGGAGGTTGTGTCGGTGGGGCAGTAGATATGGTTACTGCTGCAGATATGCGCTATGCAACAGAAGATGCATTCTTTTGTATACAAGAAATCAACATTGGTATGACAGCAGATGTAGGTACGCTCCAACGGCTCCCAAAACTTATTCCTGAAGGGGTTTGTCGAGAGTTGGCTTATACCGGACGAAGAATGCCTGCAGCGGAAGCTAAATCAGTCGGGCTTGTAAATGAAGTATTTGCGGATCAGGAAACAATGCTTGATGCTGTTCATGAGATAGCAGCAGAAATAGCTGAGAAGTCCCCTTTAGCTGTTTGGGGAACAAAACAAATGATTAACTATGCTCGAGACCACTCAACATCTGATTCTTTAGATCACATAGCAACCTGGAATGCGGGAATGTTCCGAACTGGAGACATGAAAGAGGCGTTTACTGCACAAGCAGAAAAAAGAGCTCCTGAATTTGAGGATCTTCTTCCGTATAGGAACGGCGCAAGCAATATTTGACCTGAAATCGTTGTTTAAGATATTCGTCTTGACAGCGTAGCTATTGGTTTCTATAGGTGGTATCTCCATCTCTTGTAGAAAAATAAGACAAACTAGTAATATGTTTGAAATATCGACGCGGGATTCTCGACGAATATCTCTGCATGCTCAAGGTTTTGGTGATCCTCCTCAAAAAGGACCAGTTACTGGCAGAGATTTCAAGAAGGTGATGTCAAGAATGAACGTCATTCAACTTGATTCAGTTCAAGCCGTATGTCGTTCACACTACTTGCCGATGTACAGCAGATTGGGAATTTACGAAAGAGAGGATCTGGATCGTTGGCTTTGGCATTCAGGTAAAACATTTGAAACATGGTCTCATGAAGCTTCAATTGTGCCAGTGGAACTAGAACCTTCTTTAAGGTGGATGAAACGACAAGCACGTAAAGGTGTCACTTGGTCAGGTCTGCATAAAATGGCAAAACAGAAATCCAGCTATATTGCTGGCGTGCTTGCAGAAGTACAACAGAATGGGCCAATCAATTCTGCTTCTCTTAGAGATCCCCGACCAAGAAAAGGACAATGGTGGGATGGTCGTTCAGACGGAACCAGAGCCCTGGATTGGTTATTCAGAACTGGTGAAGTGGGTATACGTCGAACAACAAATTTTAATAGGATGTACGAACCCTTCAGTAATGTGATTCCTGAAAAAATTCGTCATGAAACAACGCCGATTGATGATGAAGCTCACCGAAATCTATTAGAGATCGCTGCTCGTAGCCACGGAATAGGCACAGCGTCTGATCTGGCAGATTATTTTAGGATGAAAATATCAGAAGTGAGACCTCGTTTAGAGGAATTAGTTGAAAGTCGAAAACTGCTGCTTGCTGAAGTTCAAGGATGGGACGAACCAGCCTATTTGCATCCAAAATTTCGCAATGTTGGATCAGTGAAAGCACGCGCATTACTCTCGCCATTTGATCCAGTGGTTTGGTGTAGGCCTAGAGCAGAAAGAATATTTGACTTTAAATATCGTCTGGAAATATATGTTCCAGCAAAAAAGCGTGAGTTCGGTTACTACGTTTTACCGTTCCTTCTCGGTGATGAAATCGTAGGCAGAGTTGATTTAAAAGCTGACCGTTCATCGTCCCAGCTCATAGTTCAAGGCTCGTTTGTTGAAAAAAGAGCTAATCCAGATCGAGTAGCACAACAACTATCAATTGAACTAAATCGGCTCAAAAAATTCCTTGGACTGAAAGAAATAGTGGTACGTCGGCGTGGCAACCTTTCAACCAAACTCATTAATGCTCGGACTACTTTGTAGAACCTTCTAGAGCGAGCAGTTTCAAGAGTTGCTTGCCGTCATCTTTAGGCAATCGATTAGGCAAGGTAATGATCGAAGGATGTAGAGTAAAGAGAGAAGAGGGGAAAATCTCATGACCGATATTGCTGAAAAAAATGACGAAGTTGAGGATAAAGCCGATTTAGAAACCAATAGCCTTCTTCGTACACCAGAAATGGAAATGACTGAAATCGGAGCCGGTGTTAAAGAAGCCTCTGAATTGGATATCTCCGAGATTAATCCAGCAAATCCGCATCTCTTTAAGGAAGATCGTTGGCAAGACCACTTTGCCCGACTTCGAAACGAAGACCCGGTGCACTTAAATGAGCTAGAGACAGCGGGACGCTACTGGTCAGTTACAAAATACGATGATGTTCGAGCCGTTGATGGCGACTGGGAAACATATTCATCAGCAAGCGGCATTTCTTTAGGTCGTCAGGAATTTGTTGGGGCCGTAGAGGATAAGAGAACTGGGCATCAGCAGGGTGTAACAACTTTTATTGCAATGGATCCTCCGAGACACACCGAACAACGTAAGACCGTAAGAGGTGTTTCAGCGCCGAGCAACTTGCGCAATATCGAACCGATGATACGAGAGCGCACTGCAGCCCTGCTTGACTCTTTACCAGAAGGAGAGACGTTCGACTGGGTTGACACTGTTTCAATAGAACTAACCACGCTAATGCTGGCCACTCTCTTTGATTTTCCAATGGATGATCGGCGCAAACTTACTCGCTGGTCAGACATTGTTTTCGCCGTTCCCGGTGAAGGCGTGATAGACACCCAACAGCAAAGACTCGATGAATTAATGGAATGTGTGGATTACTTTGAAGTACTTTTCGAAGAACGCCGCCAAAATCCTGGATTTGATCTCGTTTCGATGCTCGCTAATGGGGAAGCCACCAAAGACATTCCTCCCAATCAACAACTTGGCAACTTACTGCTTCTGATTGTTGGAGGTAATGACACTACCCGTAACACGATGACAGGCAGCATTTATGGGCTTAACAAATACCCTGATCAATACGACAAACTTATGGCTGATCCGAGTCTGATTTCCAATTTTGTTCCAGAGGTGATCCGGTGGCAAACACCATTGTCGTATATGCGTCGTACCGCTACTCGGGACGTTGAGCTTGGTGGAAAACAAATTAAGAAATACGATCAGGTGCTTATGTGGTACGTATCTGCCAATCAAGATGAAGATGTATTCGAAAACGCTCATGTCTTAGATGTTGAACGACACAACGCTGATCGACAACTCTCCTTCGGATACGGAATCCATTTCTGCATGGGTAGCCGTATTGCAGAACTTCAACTTCGAGTTTTATGGGAAGAAATTCTGCCACGCTTCAAACGGATAGAAGTCCAAGATGAGCCCGAACGAATTTTCTCAAGTTTCGTTCACGGCTATGCGAACCTGCCGGTTACTGTAACTCGCCGTTAATTAGTTCAATAGTCAGAATTAGTCTTGAATGGCTAACCAGTTGCTGTAGCGAACTAGATGACCTAGAGCTTCAACCGCACGATCTGCGGAGGCGTAGCATAATTTTCCCGACTCACGTATAGAAGCCACCATTGGATTTTCTGTATCAGCAGTAGCTAATTCAGAAGCGACTAGAACTGGCGTCTTATACTTTTTAGAGACTTCTACCGTTGCTTCGGCATAACGTCTTTCTTGACGTTCATGAAAATCAACTATGCGTTCAAGTCCGTGATCAGGATAGAAGGGTCCGGATCTAGTAAGAGAAGCAGTATTTCCTTGAATTCCTAAACCCAATTGAATAATTGCATCAATTGAAGGATGAGCTGCAGCAATTTCAAGTAAATCAGGGATCGTATCACGGGTCTCTCCACCAGCAAGATCAACAGGATTATTGCGGCTCCAACGTGGGGGAAGCATCTCATTTATCGAATTCATAAGATCTTCAGGTAATGAAAGCAAGTTCAGGTCACGATGGTTAGTGATCGCATCTGCCGTGATAACCCCCCAGCCCCCTGCAGTAGTGAGCACTAGAGTATCCCCACCTGAAGGAAGAGGTTGAGTAGCGAAAGTAGCGGCAGCTTCAAAAGCAGATTCAATGGTTCTCGCATGAGTTATACCCGCTTGTCTTGCCATGCCTTCAAATACTCGACCGTCGCTCGCTAATGATCCAGTGTGTGAAGCAGCGGCACGTTGCCCACCACTCGTGTGCCCACCCTTGACCATGATGACGGGCATTTTCTTGGTGACGTCCTTTATTCGCTGAAAAAATTCACGTCCATTTCTGACCCCTTCAACGTAACAGAGAGCAACATCAGTCTCTTCATCGTCAGCGAACCATTCAAGGTAATCGGCGATAGAAGTATCAGCAGCATTACCAGCTGATACCGCCCGGCTTATTCCCACACCGTACTGATTTGCATAATTTTGAAAAGCTGAAACAAAGTTCCCTGACTGAGATGCCACACTTATTCGACCTCTCGGTGGATATGGGGCAACTATTTGAGCGCAAAGATTTGCTGGAGTTGAAACAATGCCTTGACCGTTAGGCCCGGCAACCACAAGGCCAAGTTCATCACTTAGACTCACAATTCGGTTTTCCGCCGCTTTTCCTTTTTCGCCGGCTTCCGAATATCCGCCAGTAACCATAAACACTGCTTTTACTCCGAGTTGAGCTGCTGAACGAATCAGCTCTTCATTAGCTTCAACTGGTGTGCAGACAATTAAGAGATCTGCTGACCCTTCTGGGACGTCTTTGATAGAAGAGAGGACAGGTTGGTTTAAAAGTTCACCAGACTCGCGTCCTACCGCGAAAACATTCCCTTCATACCCGCAAGACAAAATATTGTGAAGTACTACAAAACCAAACTTTCCTGGGTGACTCGACACCCCAGCAATGATTATGCCTTTAGGTTCAAAGAGCGGAAGAAGGTTTCTAACCATTACTTATCTTCAACAATCTCTACAAGGGCGTCTACCGCTATTGGTTCACCGTCAGAAATAATTAGAGGATTTAAATCTATTGAAAGAAGGTTGCTGTCTTCACCTAGTTGGCTTATTGAGCACAAAATATCGGCAAGTGTTTCTCTGTTTACAGGTGGTTCCCCTCTAAAAGACTCCAGCAATGATTGCATTGCAATATCGTCAATCAAATC
>CATISD010000085.1 GCA_949538625.1 Acidimicrobiales bacterium AG-410-I20 | reverse complement strand
TGTCAAAGAGATAATCGCTGGGATGAAGAAGAAGAATTAGATAACTGGTGAAATGGTCGGGCTGAGAGGATTTGAACCTCCGACCTTCGGTCCCCCAGACCGACGCGCTAACCAAGCTGCGCCACAGCCCGCTGAACCGATTACCCTACCCGCCAAGTACGCCTCCTAATATGCTTCCCAATTATTTGCATTGAATCCATTAGGAGTAGTCTCCTCTGAGAAAGGAGGGGCATGCTTAACAAACTTTTAGGCGGACTTGTTCCTTTCCTCGCAGCCTTAGTGGCTTTCGCTTTTGGAGCAATCATGCTCGTCGCTCTCGGAGCAAACCCTCTCGAAGGCTTAGAAGCAATTTTTGATGGGTCAGTTGGAAGTGGTGAGCGAATAGCTGCCACCGCGGTAAAAGCTACTCCCCTTATTCTGGTCGGTGCAGGCATAACGATCGCTTTCCGAACCAACGTGGTAAATATCGGAGGAGAAAGCCAAATAATAGGAGGTGCCCTCCTCTCAACAGTTGTCGCCTTAGGTCTTCCTGGCTTACCTGCCTTTATCCTTGTTCCTCTAGTAATAATCGCTGGTGCAATAGGCGGAGGAATCCTTGGTGCGATACCTGGAGCTTTGAAAGCCTATGCCTCAGTGAATGAGATTCTTAGCACAATCATGCTCAACCTCATGATGGTGCAATTCATGAATTATCTACTTCGTGGCCCTCTTATTGACCCTTACGAACTTGAAGCAGGCACACGAATCCCGCAAACCGAACGTTTATCCGACAATGCTGCTTTACCCACGATTATTGAAGGAACACGTTTCCATCTTGGAGTGCTCATAGCAGTCGCTGCAGCAATAGTTGCATACATCATTCTTTGGAGGACACCTATTGGTTTCCGACTACGAGCTGTAGGGCATTCACCGAAAGCAGCGCGAGCTGCGGGCATAAATGTAAAAAGAAATATCACTCTCGCTTTAGCTATCTCAGGCTCACTAGCGGGTATCGCAGGTGCGATTCTAGTTTTTGGAAGCGAAGGCCAACGCATGGTCACCGACGGTTCTGCGGCGGGTTTCACGAGCAGCGCCGGATTCAATGGAATCGTCGCTGCTCTATTTGGTGGGCTTCATCCGTTGTGGACTATCCCGTCGGCTTTCCTCTTTGGAGCTTTACTCACTGGCGCCACGCAACTCCAACGCGTGCTTCAAGTGCCTTCTTCGCTAGCAGTAGCGCTCAACGGAATAATCGTCATCTTTGTTATCAGTAGTTCTCGAGTCAGAAGTTGGCTTCAAACCACTCTTGGCAACACCAACCTGTTCGGAGAAGAAGAAGAAGAAGAAGTGGAAGAAGAGGCGTCAACATGAGCGATTTCTTTACTTCAAGTGTGCTTGTAGCCACATTCGCCTCTGCAATACGGCTAGCCACTCCATACTTGCTTGCTTCGCTGGGTGAAACCATTGGACAACGAAGCGGGGTCCTTAATTTAGGTGTTGATGGCGTGATGCTATTAAGTGCTTTCTTTTCGTATTGGACCGTACTTGAGACTGGAAACTTGTGGCTAGCTGTTGTCGGCGCGTTAGCGGTCGGGATTATTATGGGGATCCTCTACGGCGTCATCACCGTTTTCTTTGAAGCGACTCAAGGTATTAGCGGAATTGGAATATTTATTTTTGGTTTAGGGTTCAGCGACCTTATGTTCCGTCAACAGGTTGGAACCCCAAAGCCAGTGCAGCGTCTCCCAAGCGTTGAAATCCCTGTATTAGCTGACATCCCCTACATCGGCGAGCCGCTTTTCCAGAGGAGCCTCTTGACATATTTGGCGTTTGCTCTCGTGCCGCTCACATTTCTTTTACTGAACAAAACCACCTTTGGCTTGAATATTCGTTCTGTCGGAGAAAACCCTCAAGCCGCTGACAGTCTCGGTGTTTCTGTCGAACGTACCCGTTTCGCAGCAATTATGATCGGCAACAGTCTCGCAGGACTAGCAGGCGCAGCTCTCGTATTACAGCTAGGCATCTTCCAACCCAACCTCACTCAAGGAATGGGGTTCATAGCAGTAGCTCTTGTCTATTTCGGGGCGTGGCGACCTCTAGGCGTAATGGGTGGAGCATTACTCTATGGATTAGTCAACGCAACAGTTCTGCAATGGAAATCTCTTGGCATCATCCCTGTGAGCATCTCCGACCTAGCCGGCATGGCACCAGCAATTGTGACCATCGGGGCGCTCATTCTCCTCGCCCGACGCGTTAACGCTCCTTCTGCTTTAACGAAACCGTTCTCAAGACATTAAAAATCACAACGGGTTCAACCCCGGAAAGGAAAACAAAATGAGAAAGAAACTGAGGCTAATTTCAAGCCTCATAGCAGTGCTAGGAGTTTTAGCTCTCGGCGCAGCTGCTTGCGGATCTGATGACTCAAGCGGTAGTGCCGGTGGTGCTTTAACTATGGCGATTGTGGCCCCAAGCGCCTCAGATGATTTGGCTTTCAGTCAAAGCATGGTTGATTCAGTTAATGCACTTGAAAGAGACATAACTCTTCAAGTAACTGATGGAACCTTTATCGTTGAGGATGCCGCTGCCGCTATTCGTGGCTACGCAGAAGACGGAGTAGATGTAATTGTCGCTCACGGAACTCAATTCGGTGCTTCTCTGGCAGAGATCGCTCCTGATTTCCCAGACACTACATTCATTTGGGGAACTGCCACTGACACACAAGGGTTAGACAATGTCTTCGCCTACGCTCCAGCTGCTGATGAAGGTGGCTATGTAAACGGAGTTGTTGCTGCAGCCATTTCTGAAACCGGCATCATTGGCGTAGTCGGACCAGTTGAAGCAGGCGACGCGGTTGCCTATATCAATGGATTCGTAACCGCCGCCGAAGCAGGCGGAGCAACCGTGAATGTAACTTATACCGGTTCATTCGGAGACGTAGCTCTTGCCGCAGAAGCTGCTGAAGCTCATCTCGCTAACAATGCGGATGTTCTAACTGGAACGGCTCAAATGGTTGTCGGCGCTGTTGGCGTGGCCAGCGACGCGGGAGTGCCATGGTTTGGAACACAATCAAATCAAACATCTTTGGACCCAAATCTTGTTGTAGCTTCACAGGTTTACCACTGGGAGTTCATCCTGGAGGAAATGCTTGAACTGCGCGACAACGGGACAAAAGGCGGTCAAGCTTTTGAAATCAATTTGTCAAACGGTGGTTTGATAATTGAATTCAATGACGGATTCGATCTTTCTGATGACGTCAAAGCTGCAGCAGAAGCCGCTATTGAAGGAATCAAAGACGGCTCTATAGACACCGGAGCTTAATAACACAAGCAATAAGTGTTTCTGTCTGCCTGGGAGAGTGAGTTAGCCCTCGCTCTCCCGGGCAAGACCCAAAGAAACAATTGAGAGATCCAATGAACAACGAATCCAACAACCTTTTAGAAATGCGGGGAATAACTAAGTACTTCCCTGGCGTTATCGCTAACAGCGACGTTGATTTTGATGTTCGTTATGGCGAAGTGCATACCTTGCTTGGTGAAAATGGTGCAGGGAAAAGCACTCTCGTAAAAATTCTTTTCGGCTTATACCAAGCTGACAAAGGTGAACTATTTTTACGCGGAGAGCCAATGAAAATAAGTTCTCCATCTGATGCTATTTCTTCTCGAATAGGCATGATCCACCAACATTTCATGCTGGTACCAACATTGACTGTTGCAGAAAATGTTGCCCTTGGTATGCCCTCCACTCGACGCCCACTAACAGATCTGGAGAAGGTTTCAGAGCGAATATCTGAAATTTCTAAAGAACATGGTTTAGCGGTTGACCCCTCTGAAACAGTGGCGCACCTCTCTGTGGGAGAAAGGCAAAGAGTAGAAATTATAAAAGCCCTCTATCGAGATGCAGAGCTTTTGGTATTAGACGAACCGACTGCCGTTCTTACTCCAAAAGAAGTTGATGATTTATTCGTCATTCTCAGAAGAATGGCCGACAATGGACGCGGACTCATCTTTATTTCTCACAAACTGCGTGAAGTGATGTCTCTTAGCGACCGAATAACTGTTCTAAGAAATGGACAAGTAGTTGGTGCTACTACTCCTGATCAAACTAACCGCCAAGAATTAGCTCAAATGATGGTGGGAAGAGCTGTTCGTTTAACCCCTGATCTCCCACCAAATGAGGTTAAAGAAAGTCGACTCTCTTTAACCAATCTGTCTGTAAAGAACGACAGCGACAGCATCGCTGTAGAGAACGTCTCTTTTGAAGTACGAGCGGGAGAAATTTTAGGCATAGCTGGGGTTTCTGGGAATGGACAACGTGAGATCGCAGAAGCTATAGCAGGACTGCGACCAGTTGAGCCTGGCGGTTCAATAGAACTTAATGGTTCAGATGTTACCGGAAACGATACTCGTACACGGCGAGATCAAGGGCTCGGATTTATACCCGAAGAGCGTGTCCCCGATGGTGCTATTCCGGAATTTACTGTGAGTGAGAATCTGATTCTTGTTGACCATGAAACTGATGAGTTTGTTAACCGGGGGCTCTTTTCTTTCGACAAGATTTCTGTACATAATTCAAAATTAGTTAGTGACTTTGATGTCAAAACTCCAAATATTGATACGCCGACTTCAAGCCTGTCGGGTGGAAATATTCAGAAGGTAATTTTGGCTAGAGAACTCTCAGCGTCTCCTACGGTTCTTCTTGCTTGCCAACCTACTCGTGGAGTTGATATCGGTGCTGCTGAATACATCCACAACCGACTTATTGAACAACGAGAAATGGGAACAGCCACGCTTCTAATTTCTGAAGATTTAGATGAAGTGCTTGGATTATCTGATCGAATCGCAGTCATGTATGAAGGGGAAGTAATCGCCATTGTTGATGGAGAAAGTGCCGAGCGAGACAAAGTAGGTCTTCTTATGGCTGGGATCACAGAATCTGAACAAGATTCTTAAGTGAACAAAAAACCAAGCCCTTGAATTAACCGCCATCCGAGATAAATAAGCGCGGCTCCAGCAAAAACCCAGAAATGCCAAGGTATTTTCTGTGAATCTGCCGGCTGGCCGTCTTTATCTTCTACCCGTTCCCCACATTTAGGGCATGTTCCAACTACTGAAACTGCATTAGGGCTCAAATATTTCTCACACGGCTCACACCACGGCACGGTTACTCTTTCCCAATAACAATTAAACTTTGCGAATAGACAGAATAGCGATGTCGTCTTCTACTCCAGCAGGGCTGAAATCATTTGCTGCATTTAGTAACCGTCGACACAAGTCATTCGGTGTTATACCGGGATCTCGGCGAATCGCATTCTCTATTCTTTCTTCACCAAAGAGTTCGTCGCCATTTCGAGCTTCTGCTAAACCATCGGTGTACATCAGAACCATGTCATCGTGTTCAAGGGGAACTTCTCGACTGAAATATGTTCCATTCGGATCAAGCATTAAAAGTGGCCCAGTTGAGCGCAATGAACGGACTTCACGTTGATGCCAGAGGAAAGTAGCAGGATGTCCCGCCGATGCGTAACGCAAAGTTTCTGCTTCTGTATCAAAAATAAGAACTACCAGCGATATGAACTCTTCGGATCGTTCAACTGCGGACATTTGACGATTTAGTTCTTCAAGAGCTTGAGCGGGATCCCGATATTGACGCAAGAAGGTTCTTAGAAGATATTTAGCTTGGAAAGCAGTCACCGAAGATTCGATTCCATGACCAGAAACATCACCAATGACTGCCACTAGTCTGGTTGGATTCGCGAGGAAAACGTCTAAAAAGTCCCCTCCCATTAATCCTGTTCCTGCTTGATAAACCCTTCCAATTTCAAATCCAGAGAAATCAGGTAACTCATCTGAAGCAAGTCTTCCCGCCCAAGCTTTCGGGGCGAGATCTTCTTGCGCTAATGCTTCGTGAGCGCGACGTTCAATATCTATACGCTGCCTAGCCAGCCGTGCTTCTCGCACAGCGTTGCGGGCCCAGGCACTTGAAATAAGGGCAGGTAAAACCACCAGTACGAAAACCCAAGGAGCTGTTGTTGTTGAATTAATAAAGAAACCCAAGGCAAGGAAGCCGTAGAGAAAAACTGCGTGGGCGTCTTTGCGGAACTGTGACCATGCCAAGGTGTAGGCATCAGGAGCTTCTTCAGGGTCTATGCGATGCACGAGACGATATCGATAACGTGCGGAACGCACCCAACTAAGTGCGGCAGCTAAGCAGATTGCGCCCACGACGGTGAGTACCGGAGTGTCCATAGGTATTTATCGTATCTGACTTAGCCGGTGCTGACCCAAATATAGATTTTTCCCCTAGTTCTCACTTCTAGTGGCCACAAAAGTCACTCGGAGCGACGGCGAATCCTGATTTTTATTGGAGTGGAACCCAAGTCTAGGTCTTCTTTCAGCCGCTTTTCTAAAAAACGAATCCATGTTCTCGGAAGTTCTCGATTAGTGAAAAGAGTGAAAGTAGGAGGGTCAGTAGCACCTTGAGTGGCGTACAAAACTCGAGCTCCTCCTGGGGCAGGATGCGCTTGTTGGGCAGCTCTGATGACATCATTCACCCGTCTTGTCGGGATGCGTGTGCGGTAATCATCAATGGTCTCTGATAGAGCCGGCCATAACCGGTGAACATTTTTACCTGTCAATGCACTGATTTTTATTACTGGAGCGTCTCCGACAAAATGCAACTTGTCCCCAACTTGCTCTGAGATGTCTTGCCTTTGGTCCTTGTCGCATAAATCCCATTTGTTCAATAACACCACAATGGGGCAACCGGCAGCATCTACTCGTTCCGCTAAGCGTTGATCTTGGTGAGTTACTCCAATCTGAGAGTCAATTACTAGAAGCGCCACGTCTGCAGTGTCTACTGCTTTTAGCGCTCGAACGAGAGAATAGTATTCGGTGTCTTCATCTATACGGGCTTTGCGACGCATACCGGCAGTATCTATGAACCGAACTGGCCCATATTGGCTTTCAATAATTGTGTCTATCGCATCTCGAGTGGTTCCTGGGCGATCATGTACAACTGCCCGCTCTTCTCCAGTGAGATGATTAAAGAGCGTTGACTTTCCCACATTGGGTCTTCCCACTAAAGCTACGGCAACAATTTTTTCTGGAGTTTCTTCAGTTGTTTCTTCTGCTTCTTCTACCTCAGGGAGAAGCTCTACTACACGATCAAGTAGATCGCCGCTACCTCGCCCATGCAATGCGCTTACTGCTGAAGGGTCTCCTAAGCCAAGTGATACGAGTTCCCATGCGGCCAATTCATGGCTCCGGTCATCAACTTTGTTAGCAACAACGACTACTGATTCAGCTCTTTTGCGCAAGAGTGACGCTACTTGGGCGTCTTCTTCTGTTATCCCCACTGTGGAATCTAAAACGAAAAGAATCACGTCCGCTTCGGATATTGCTTGTTCGCTTTGGCGGCTAACTTTTTCATCAAGTGTGTCTCCACCAGTTATCCATCCCCCCGTATCAATCAAAGTGAAGGATCGACCGAGCCAAGATGCTTCTACTTCTTTTCGGTCACGGGTAACACCGGGACGTTCTTCTACTATGGCTTCTCGTCTACCTATGATGCGGTTCATTAGTGTTGATTTGCCGACATTAGGTCTTCCAACTATCGCTACAACTGAATTCATAGTTAGCTTCTTATCTCTATTGCGCGGCGTAATGATCGGCCATCTGTTGGAATCACTTCAACTGAGCGTGGAAGATCATCCGGTGTGAGATCGTCAAGGAAGCGTCCTCCGCTAAGGCAAACGTCAGGCAAAAGGTAGCGTCGGTCTTTAGGTTTTTCTTCTAATACTCTTTTGAGGTCTTCTCCTACTAAAAGTCCGGTAACACCGATATTTCCCCCGAAGAATTTATTTTCTATTGCGATGACTTCAACATCACTTCGGTTGATTTTTTCTAGCAGTGGCTTAATGACTGAAGCTCCAAAGTCTCCAGTTAGAACTGTAATCGGTTGATGTTTCTTCTGTGTTAGCTTCACCGGCACTTCAGCCGTGCGTGGGGCACGGTACCCCTGAGCAGGGGCGCCATCTACTGATGAGAAGAAGCCGGGGCGATGATGTTTTACTTGGCTGTCCCCGTTGAGGAAGTCTTTCTCAAATGCGCGTGCCATACCTATACCATCTTCGTGCATTGGGAAATCGCCATAAGTTTTTGTATCTGGGAAAGGACGATTAGCCAATAAATAGTATTCGTCTGCCGCATATACAATTCTTTCATTCGTTATTTGAAGAAATAGGTCTTGCCATTCTTCTACGGTGTCTATGACTTGTTCAGCTTCTTGCTTGGTATGGGGTCGCATTCTGGGTTCTGATGTATGAGCGCTTACACCTAAAGGCACGACCGCCAAACTCTTTATTTCTGGAAATTGGTCTGCGATACCGGCAAGGGTGTCTTCGAGCCACTGCCCGTCATTTATTCCAGGGCATACAACTATCTGGCCATGCACTTCTACATCATGGTCTAAAAGAAGCCGTAGCCACCTCAGGCTTGTTCCTCCACGTCGATTTCTCAACATTTCTATACGTTTGTCTTGATTTGTTGCGTGAATGCTTACATAAAGAGGACTTAGACCTTCAGTTATAACTCTTTCAAGATCTGCTTCCGTAAAGCGTGTCAATGTTGTGAAGTTGCCATAAAGGAAGGAAAGTCGATAATCATCATCTTTTACAGAAAGGCTGCGTCGCATGCCGCGTGGTAATTGGTATATAAAACAGAATTCGCAATGATTGTCACAAGTTCTGACTTGATCGAATAGCGGACTATCCACTTCGATTCCTAGCGGAATACCTGTTTTTTTTGTAATAGTAAGTAGTTGACGTTTGCCTTTTCGTTCTATATCCATAACAACTTTTGGCTCGTCAACTAAAAGTTGGTATTGGATAACATCTCTAGGAGTTTCATTATTTATTTGAGAAATAAGGTCACCAGCGAGTACACCTGCTTGATCAGCGGGCGAATCTTCGGTTACTGCTATAACTATTGGCTTGGACATATTTCTCTAGGCTACCGACGATCGGGCCTAGCACCGGTAGGGTCTTTATTACTATGACAGTTGATCAAGTACTTCTTGCAGAACCTAGAGGTTTTTGTGCCGGGGTTGAAATGGCAATTAAGGCACTTACTTGGATGGTAAGAGCTTTTGATGAGCCGGTTTATTGTTATCACGAAATTGTTCACAACAAGATTGTTGTTGAACGATTTGAAGCACAGGGAGTAATTTTTGTTGACTCCATAGACGAGGTTCCTGAAGGCTCGCCAATAATGCTTTCTGCTCATGGTTCAGCGCCAGAAGTAACTGACCAAGCCAAAGATGTTGGCGGCTACACTGTTGACGCTGTTTGTCCTCTTGTTACAAAAGTTCATCATGAAGTAAAAACCAGAACTAAAGAGGGTTATCAAATTGTTTATGTCGGGCATGCAGGACATGAAGAAGCAGTTGGAACAATAGCAGTCGCCCCTGAAGCAATGCATCGGGTGGAAACCCCGGAAGAGGTCTCAGAGTTGCCCGAGCTTGGAGAAAAAGTTGCTTTGCTTGCACAAACGACGCTTAGTCATCGTGATTGGGAAGGTGTAACTGATGCGGCTCAAGAACGATGGTCAAATCTTTGGTCACCAGGTCGGAGTGACTTGTGTTTTGCTACTACTAATAGGCAGTCAGCACTTCTGTCTTTAGTTGATCGTTGTGATTCAGTAATAGTGATCGGTTCAACCAACAGTTCAAACACTAGAGCGCTAGTTAAGTTAGCTGAGCAGGCTAACGGACCTGAAGTGATTTGGATTAACAGAGCAGACGAGCTTCCGGAAGGCCTATCTGGAACTGTGGGAGTAACCGCGGGAGCATCTGCTCCTGAAGAAACAGTTGAAGATGTTCTAAGAGCGTTAAACCCATCAAGGGGTGTTTCCGTGATTAGCCATACTGAGGAAGACGAATATTTTCCTCCTCCTCGTAATCTGCGTGAGCTGCTTTCAGCGATTCGGTTTTTTGCCGGATTTGGTTTCGCTGGGCCTACGCCTGAAGGTCACCTAAACGACCGATCAATAAATGCAGCTGACGCTCTGCAGAATTTAAACAGCGACTAGTTTTAATCGTCTGGGCTCAATGGTTCCGGTAGCGCCGGCCGGCCAAGTATTTCCTGTGCTTGATCAAAAACGGTTTGTAAATGTTGACGCAGTTCCTCTGTTAATTCGTCAACAGCACGTCTTGGGACACGTCCATCAAAAACTTTTGGATATATGGGCTCTCCGACAACCATAATTACTTTGGTTGGCCTGATTCTTGAGGTGCCGGGAGGCCACGCATGATCGGTTCCAGCTATTCCCATAGGAACAATTGGTGCTCCAGTTCGTAAAGAAATAAATGCCGGACCTGCATGCATTTCTTCTTTTTTTACTATCGGGCCATGTCTTCTCGTTCCCTCTGGGAACATAACTAAAGGTTCGCCTCTTTCTAAGATTTCTTGGCAGGCGCGAAGAGCTGCTCGATCTGCAGTTCCTCTCTCTACCGGAAACCCTCCCACAAGACTTAAGAGAGTCGCCGAGAATTTATTTTTCCATAGCGATTCTTTACCCATAAATCGTTGACGCCGTGCGGTAACCATTCCACCAACTGGGGTGTCTAAATAGGATCGATGTATCGGCGAAAGGATGTATGCCTCTTCAACCGGGAAATTTTTTTTGTCAACAACCCGGAATCTAAATAGAACTTTTGAAAGTATCCATAAAACTGACCATGCGAATCGATAAGCGACCCTTTCAACACGGCTTAGTTTCTTTCCATAATCTTTCATGGGATCAATTCAATTACGTGATCTACGACTTGTTGAAG
The DNA here is from genome assembly GCA_949538625.1 of Acidimicrobiales bacterium AG-410-I20. Taxonomy (GTDB): domain Bacteria; phylum Actinomycetota; class Acidimicrobiia; order Acidimicrobiales; family MedAcidi-G1; genus MedAcidi-G2B. Next base: position 3,043 of record CATISD010000085.1, on the reverse strand, counting down.
AGTCATTTCTGATGTGTCTACCACTATTGCATCTTCCGCTTCCATCAGTGGGCTCGCGCTACGTTGAGAATCTACCGTGTCTCTTCGTTCTATGTCTGCCGCTATTGAAGCAACATCGCCTTCTTCTATTTCTGCGGCTCTTCGCTGTGCTCGTACTTCTTCAGAAGCGGTGAGGTAAATTTTTAGGGATGCATCTGGGAAAACTACTGAGCCGATGTCTCGCCCTTCCATCACTCCCCCGTTTCGTTCTTCTGCCCACGCTCTTTGTCTCTTTACCATTTCAGCTCTTACTTCTGGTACTGCTGCTACCTGACTTACCAGTGAAGTAACTTTTTCTCCGCGGATTTCTTCTGTGGCTTCCACTCCATTGACTACGCAACTTTTTTGAGTTAGTTGAAGATTTAGGGACTTGGCTGTTTGAACTACTTTTTCTATGTCGTGAATGTCTACCTGCTGTTGGATCACAGCAAAGGCGACAGCCCGATACATAGCGCCAGTGTCGAGGTAATGGAGATCCAAACGAGCAGCTAAAGCTTGCGCCACAGTTGATTTCCCTGATCCTGCTGGGCCATCTATGGCGATTACTTTCATTCCTAAGCGCTCTTTCCTGTTAATGATGCGAGATCTTCTTCGAACTTGGGGTAACTCGTTGATACAGCTTCCCATCCATTGATTTGTGTTGCAGTCTCTGCAACTAGTGCTGCAATTGCTGAAGCCATCGCAATTCTATGATCTCCGTGGGAGTTAACGTTTCCTCCAGTGATTGATCCTCCGTTTACGATTAGTGAATTTTCTTCTACTCGTAGTGTTATTCCCATTTGGCCGAGTTCTGACTGTATTGTTTCGAGCCGGTTAGTTTCTTTCACTTTTAGTTCGTCTAACCCTTCAAATACTGTGGTTCCTTCTGCGCAGGCTGCTGCTACAGCAAGGATTGGGATTTCATCAATCATGCTCGGGATTTCATGAGATTCAACTTTTGTTGCATGGAGAGAAGAGGAACGAGCGGTAAGTGCTCCTGTTTCAGGATTGTGGTGAATGTCAGCTCCCATACGGCAAAGAACGTCTATGAATCCGGTTCGTGCTGTTCCTGAGTAAACATTTTGCACTTCTATATGAGAGTTTGGAACGATGATTCCTCCTACTGCCCAAAATGCGGCTTGGGAGGGGTCTCCTTCTACACAGTGTTTAAAAGGTTCAGGTTTACTGGGTTTTAATATGATTCTGTCTTGTTTGCTTTCTATGTCAATTCCGCAATCGGCCATCAATTCTTCAGTGTGAGTTCTTGTTGCTTGGCTTTCTATAACTGTGGTTATGCCTTGTGCCGAAAGTCCGGCGAAAAGTATCGCGCTTTTCACTTGGGCGCTTGGAATGGGTATTTCATATTTGATGCCCGTTAGTTCTTTTCCGGTGATCTCTAGTGGTGCATACCCTTTGTTCTCTTTGCTTTTTATTTCTGCTCCCATTTTTTGCAGTGGGGAAATTACTCGATCCATGGGTCGCGATTGGATAGAAGAATCTCCATTGAGTGTTGTTTGAATAGGAATTCCTGAAAGCAGCCCGGTGAATAGTCGAATACCGGTACCGGAGTTTCCTACATCAAGTACGTCGTTCGGTTCCTGGAGTTCTCCACCTGTGATTGTAATAGTTCCGTTTTTTCTTTCTATTTTTGCCCCTAGCGCTGAGATAATGGATTCTGTTTGTTGAACGTCTTGACCGAAACTCAAGCCAGTTATTTCAGACTTTCCATTTGCTAATGCGGCGAGCATGAGAACTCGATGTGAGATTGATTTGTCACCTGGAACGTTTATTTTTCCCGTGAGAGAGCTTGTTGGCTCTATTTTTTGTGTGCTCATGCTAAAGGTTGGGAAGTCGGCCGATACCCATTTGCCATGAGCCCACCTTGTAATCGCTCGCTTAAAGACGTTTCTACAATCAGTACAGCGACGCCTTTATCTCCTTCAGAGGAGTGAGCTATCTCCAAGTCATAAATATTTACATCTAGATCTGTTGCAAGTGAAAATATTGCTGCGAGTTCTCCTTTTCGATCTGGGATGGGGACTCGAACTTCTGTAAGTTCAGAAGAGCGGGGTGCTCCAGTCGGTAAACTAACTCTCGCTTGACGTGCTGTCTCTAGTCTTTTAAGTAGCGCTTCTTTGTCTTCTTTCGCTATTTCATTTCGGACGTGGGACAAGCCTTCAATTAAATCATCAAGGACTCCTGTGATTGCTTCGCTATTTTCCTTGCAGATATCTGGCCAGATGCTTGGGTTTCCTGCAGCTACTCGTGTCATGTCGCGGAACCCTCCAGCTGCGAGACGTAACACTGCATAGTGTTCTTCAGATTGGGCTGATGCCAAGCCCATTAAAGTAGCAGCAGTCAAATGCGGAACATGAGATACGGTTGCTACTAGGGCGTCGTGGCGCTCCGGTGAAAGAGTTACAACTTCGGCCCCAAAGGAAGTTACAACTTCTCGAACGATTGCGAATTCTTTGTCTTCTGTCAATTCTGTTGGAGTTAGTACCCAGTTTGTATCTGTGAACATACTTGATGTAGCCCCATCGACTCCTTCTTGTTCTGAACCGGCCATGGGGTGCCCACCGATAAATCTTTTGTCCTTGACTTGCTGCACTATGGGATGCTTTACGCTTCCTGCATCTGTTACCACCCCAGAAGGAGATTTCTTGAGCGCTTCCTCTACTAATGGAGCCACAGTGCTTACTGGAGTAGCTATAAAAGTGATTTCGGCTAATGGATCCCATCCAATGGCGTCTATGGCTTCTAGTTCTATTGCACGTTTTAAGTGCTCAGGGTAGAGATCAACGCCACATACATGCCAGCCTTTTTCGCGTAAAGCCAGCCCTATTGATCCCCCTATGAGACCAATGCCTACTACCGTTGCCCGGCGACTCATAAGGCTCTACAACCTTGATGGGTAAATAAAGAAATAATCATTACTACAAATGTTACAGGAGGCTGGCTTGACTCTCTGTTGAATTAATTTGAATCTGCAACTGACTTCTCCAAAGATCTTATTTCAGCAGTT
>CATISD010000084.1 GCA_949538625.1 Acidimicrobiales bacterium AG-410-I20 | reverse complement strand
CTGGCCCACCAGTACCGAGAAGAAGTGCCGCTTTCATTTTTTCTGGAATTTTTTCTTCCATTGCCAAAGTGTATATCACAAGTATTTTTCAATAATTGATGATAGAAATAGCGCAATTGACATTCTTGCGGAGGAATGATGTCGAACGATACGACTAGATCAGAAAGCAGCTATCAGCCGCCTGTACCAATTGAAAAACCTCCTCTTTACTCTTGGCCCCCAAAACCCACAAAGGCTCTTCGGTGGTTACTTTTTGAAATGTACTTCCCGTGGGGTTTCCTCTGGATAGGCCTCAGTATTTTTACATGGCATTTTTTAACGCCAAGCGTCGCAACAATGTCCACCTTGAGTCCTGGGTGGATCGGGTTTATTTGGTTAAGAAATGCTTTTCTTCTCTGCCTCCTTGCAGGAGGTTTACATTGGTGGTTTTATATTCGCCGTTCACAGGATAAAAATTTCAAATTTACAGAACGGTGGTTGGCCACAGATAGCCGAAAGTTTCTTTGGCGGAATCAAGTTAAAGACAATATTTTCTGGAGTTTGGCTAGTGGAGTTACATTTTGGTCAATTTTTGAATCTTTGACCCTTTGGGTTTGGGCTTCTGGTCGAATTCCATCGACAACTTGGAGTGAGTCCCCTATTTATTTAGCATTTATGGTTTCCGGTGGTGTCATTTTTTGGGCAACTATTCATTTCTGGATTATCCATCGTGCCCTTCATTGGAAACCGCTTTATCAAGTAGCTCATGATCGGCATCATCGAAATGTAAATATTGGTCCATGGAGTGGTATTTCGTTTCATCCAATTGAACATACAATTTATTTCACTGTGTTCTTAATTTGGTGGGTAGTCCCGGTGCATCCGATTGTGATTCTTGCTTCCGGATTTTTTAACGGATTAAGCCCTGCAGTTTCTCACTCAGGTTTTGATTATCTAATGATTAAGAAGAAATGGAAACTTTCCACTGGTGATCTCTTCCATCAACTACATCATCGTTATTTTGAAGTTAACTATGGGAATACTCCAACACCCATTGATGCGATTTTTAAAACTTGGCATGATGGAACCGAAGAAGCTCAAGAAAGGCTAAGGCACCGACGAAGGGCTAACCAAAAAAATGATTAATCTCGACATTCAAACAAAAGGATTCAAATAATGGCCGCTTTTTCTTCCAGTGAAGTTGGCTCTGCTTTAACAGAGTTTTTGACCGAACGTCATCTCGCCATCCTTACCCTAGTCAGGTCTGATGGCAGACCTCATTCAACTCCAATCGGGTTTATGTGGGACGAAGATTCAAAAGTTGTGAAGATTATTACTTGGTCTGGGAGTTTAAAGACTCGACTCCTTGAGAAAGGAAACCTAGTTGGATCTATTGCTCAAGTTGATGGCGGACGATGGGTAACTTTTGAAGGTATTTGTTCTGTGAGTGCTGATCCAGAAGTTTGTGAGGACGCAGTTGGTCGTTATGCCAAAAGATACTCTCCTCCGAAGGACCGTGGCGCAGATAGACGTGTAATCACGATGACTGTTTCTCGCATATTGGCAAGTAACAGCCTTAGCCCTAGTTCTTAAGACTCTTTATCAGAGACTCGGCAGTTCTGCGACCTGAAACCATTGCGCCTTGAATGGAAGGAGTGTCACGATGATCTCCACATATCCATTTAGTTGGACCAATTTGAGTAGAACGACGGAAAGGCATCTTTGGGCGAAAATCGGGTTGACCGTGTCTAATCGAATACGTTCGCAAATGTCTCCAATCATCTACTTGTTCTCCAAACCAGTTCCTCATCTGCTCTGTTACTGACTGAAGAGCTTCTGGTGTGTAGCGACCCGGTATTGCTGAAGCGATAAGTGTTTCATTGTTTGAAGAGTACGAAGGCGCAATGTTGGTAATTATTGCAACATTAAGAGCAGGCCCCGAGTTTTGACCGTCAAGGAGAAGAGCGGTGGTTTTGGTGGGGGCATGGGGTGCTGCAAAGTAGACGCAAGAAACAGGTTTTGATGGAGATTCTTGTTCACCAAGAAGCTGGGATGCGACTGGAGATTCTGTGGCTATCACTACATGGGGTGAGATGATTTTTTCTCCTGACTCTAATATCACTTCTGTGTCATTAATTTTTTCAACCGAATGGTTAAGAAGAATATTTTCTCTTCCAAGATTTTCCGCTAACTGATTTGGGATAGCTTGCATTCCGTTCTTTGGCAGTGCTGCGGTTCCGGTAAATAGCATTTTTAATATTAGTAACGACAGACGAGCGGATCCTTGGAGTTCGGGATCTAATCCAATTCCACCGAGTAGGGGGACAAAAAAATTGTTGATTGCTTTTTTAGAAAAGCCGAGAGTTTCGAGATGTTCGAGAATATTCTTATCTTCATTTTGAGATACCAGCGCGGTTCCTCGAATCAGAGAATATCGAAGGCGTAGTAAAGCTAATTTGTCTTGAATAGTGATAGCTGATGATGTGATTGTTAACAATCCAGAGGAAAGACTACGGAATGGGTCGGAGATAACTTCAAATTTGCCATTTCTAAAAATATTTGCTCCGGGGGCAAAAGAATTTAATTCAAGTGCCTCTAAATCTAAATGCCGATCGAGTTCTGGATAGCCAGTTAAAAGTATTTGGAATCCTCGATCTAAAAGAAAGCCTTCATGAATGTCTGTTCGTACTCGGCCTCCTACAGCGTCATTAGCTTCAACTATAAGGACCTCTCGCCCAGCTTTTTTTAATGTACTTGCTGCAGTTAAACCGGCGAGACCAGCCCCAATTATTAAAATCTCAGGTGAGGAGTCCTTTCTCTCATACCTATGAGAGTTTGTTTCTTCCATGGTTTCCTTTACGTGGGCTTCAAGTCGCTTCGTTACAATGTAACGAACTTAAATGGAGAAGAATCTTCAATGGCGTTACGAACAAAGTCCGGCACAAATTATGAAGTATTCGGAAGTATCAGCGATCCTGCTGTTGTATTTGTCCATGGGCTTGGTTTGGATCTCAAAACTTGGGAAAAAATCGCACCTCATTTTAGTGATGAGTACTGTGTTGTTCTTTATGACTTAAATGGTCATGGGCGATCTGACGCTTCAATTAACACTCAAACTCTTTCTCTTTTCGCTGAACAACTTGCAGACCTACTAGATGAATTAGAAATTGATCGCGCTGCAATTGTTGGATTCTCGTTGGGGGGCATGATTAACCGCCGTTTCGCTCTTGATTATCCCGAAAGAACCGGAGCGTTAGCGATTCTGAACTCACCACATGAAAGAGACCAAGAAGCTCAACGACTTGTGGAGGAACGTGCAGTTCAAACTTCAGCAGGCGGAATCGAAGCGACCATAGATGAAACGCTTAAAAGATGGTTCACTTCTTCTTTTTTTGAAGAGAATCCTGAAATTATTTCCAAAGTACGTAATGGAGTTTTAAGCAACGATTTAAATTCATATACCCAATGTCGGCGTGTTCTCGCTAATGGAGTTATTGAATTAATCCGCCCAAACCCACCAATTAGTGTTCCGACACTGATTATGACTTGCGAAAACGACAGTGGTTCAACACCTGAGATGGCTCATGCAATAAGTGAAGAAATTTCGGAATCCGAAATGGTTATCGTTCCAGCACTTAAGCACCTTGGTTTACTTGAAGAGCCAGGGATTTTTATTAATTCCTTACAGGTTTTTCTTGACCGATATTGGCGTAGTCTTCCTTTATAGCCTGTGCTTAACTACAAGTTTCAACCCATGTTTTTTAGGTAAATATTTAAATGAAATTTCAACTAGCAATCAATTTAGAAAGAATGGATGACAGTTACGACATGCGTGATGTCATTGATCACACAGTTGAAATGGTTCAGATGGCTGAAACCGGAGGATTCACAACTGTATGGGCAGCCGAACATCATGCATTAGAAATGACAATTGCTCCAAACCCTTTCCAAATTCTTACTTGGTGGGCAGGTCATACCGAGAAAATACGTTTAGGCACTGCAGTAGCTGTTGCTGCATATTGGCATCCTTTGAACTTGGCCGGAGAAGCTGCTCTTTTAGACCTAATCAGTGATGGCCGTTTAGAGTTTGGTATTGGTTCTGGTGCTTACCAACGAGAATTTGACCGTATGCATCCCGGTCTTTTGCAATCAGATGCCTGGCGCTACATGCAAGAAATGATTCCTGTTCTTAAGGAACTCTGGAATGGCGATTATGCGCATGAAGGAGAGTTCTGGTCCTTCCCGACATCAACTTCAGTTCCAAAGCCTGTACAAAAACCACATCCACCTATCTGGGTAGCGGCTCGTTCACCCATTACTTTTGATTACGCAGTTAAAAACAACTGCAATGTTATGTCTTGGCCTATTACGCGTTCTTTTGCTGAAGCAGAGTTGTATAAATCACAATTTGACGATGCCGTTAATTCCTATCCCGGATCATCTGTTCCAACTTTTGCGATGATGCGACATACTGCAGTTTACGAATCGCCGGAAGATTGGATGGTTCCCGTGGAAGCGGCTCAGCGTCAACTCAGCCAATTTGAGAATCTCTTCAAAAACTTAGGTGATGTCGCAAATGGGTTTCCGAGAACAATTTCTCTAGATGAAGTTGATAACCGTGATGAATACGAGCCGTCTATGTTGAAAGAAAATCTGATGTTCGGCACCCCGAGTGAGGTTATTGAAAAACTTCACCGATATGAAGCTCTTGGCGTTGACGAATTTATTTACTATGCGAGTCTCGGTTTAGATCATGCGGAACAAAAAAAATCAATGGAGTTGTTCTGCGAAGAAGTCATTCCTGCCTTTATTTGATCAAAATTTAGAGGAAGTTTGTCCTGCAACTATGCTGACGAAATGGTAAAAGGTCCAGTTCCTATTATTGACCTTGAAGATAAGAACTGTGATGAGTTCTTTGATGTAGCTTGGCGAGAAGTCGGGTTTGCTTGTGTGGTTGGGCATGGAATAAATCCGAGTCTTTTTTCTTCTATGCGAACTCTACTTAAAAAACTTTTTGCATTGCCTAATGAAATCAAGAGTAGGTATCAAATAACTCCCGAGAATTATCGTGGTTTTATTCCTTTGGGGTTCTTTACCCCCAATCGGGGAGAAAAAACTGGAACTAAAGCCGATATCTATGAGGCATTCAAGCTTCACTGGGAATGTCCTGAAGAGCACCCGGTGCGTAAGGAATGCTCTTTGTATGGTTCTAACCGGTGGGTCGACGAGTTGAGCAACATGTCTGAAATTATTTCTACCTATTGGGGCGCTTGCGATGATTTATCTGAAAAGCTTCTTCAATTTGCAGCGAAATCTTTAGATGTTGACTTTCAGACTTTGTTTTCTGCGTTTGAAGCGCCATTAACTAACATGACTCTGCTTCGATACCCGCCTACTTCTGGAGAAGCTGAATTTGGAATACATCCACATAAAGACACAAATATTTTTACGCTTTTACACCCCGATCCAAATGGGGGTTTGGAAATAAAGAGCCCAGGTGGTTCTTGGGTTGAAATTGAATGCCCAGAAGAAGCACTTGTTATTAATACTGGAGAAATGCTTGAGTTATGGTCTGGTGGTAATTACACAGCTACCGCTCATCGGGTAATTAATAATGGGCCAGATCGATATTCTTTTCCTTATTTTATGGTTCCAAATCACGCAGTAAATATTGAACCTTTAGTGCCCGTGACAAGCGGCTTTAAGGATTCCGTTATGCCTGTTGGTGAGTTAACCGCAGAAGTTTGGAGAACTAATTGGGCTGAAGAGCAGCCCCATAGTCAGGAATTCGATCTCGGTTCGCTTCAGCAATAAACCTTCACCATAAAAGTGAAGCATTACAGTCATTTGCTCTATGTGGTTCTAAAATCAGCCTTTAACAGTTGCACTTCTGGAAAGTATGAAAATTATGGCCCCAGCACTTAGTCGATTCCAAGGATCAATTGTTGTTCTAATTTGTGGGCTGTCTTTCAGTTTTGGACCTTTAACTTTTAGAGCTGTTGATGAGGCTGATGCATGGCAATATCTCTTCTGGCGTTGTTCAGCCACCGCAATTCTATCCATCATCATTATCTGCCTCGCTGGACGCAACCCCTTTCGGTCAGTAACTGAAGCAGGAAAAAACCAAATAATCGCTGGATTTTTTGTCGCCGCAATGTTCACCCTGTTTATCGTTTCTCTCAGCAGAGCTACCGCAGCATTTGTACTGCTCATGCAATGTACGAGCCCTTTTTATGCCGCATTTTTTAGTCGAATACTTCTTAAAGAGCCAGTAGAGCGAAAAACCTTAATTGCCATGACACTTTCAATCCTCGGTGTGGGAGTCATGGTGGGCGGCAGCCTAGGAAGTGGTGACTTAATAGGTACAACACTTGCCATTATTCTCCCCATGTTCCTTGGTGGATACACCGTGCTAGTACGTAGCTCCCCAATTCAAGATCCAGGAGTTCCCGTCATTATCGGTGGGATTACCGGAGCAATAGTAGCGGCGGCAGTTTCTCTACCCGGGCCCGGTTTAAACGTCCCCTTAAATGACATCATGATGGCGTTTATCGGCGGAGGTGTCCTCATAGCATTATTCGCGCCTCTATGGAATTACGCCCACCGATTTGTTCCGGCCGCTGATGTGAGTCTCTTATTGATCTCTGAAGTTATAGCTGCACCTATTTGGTTGTGGATTTGGATGAACGAAACACCTACCTCTACAACATTAATTGGAGGTGCGATCTGTTTAATGTCGGTGACATGGCTTACTAGGCAGGCAGCGTTATCTGATCAAAAATCCCAAAAATCTTCGAAACGAATGCGCGGTCTTTATGTTGGAGCAGTGCCCATATTTAAAAGACCGGATTTTAAAAAATAACCTTTGAAGTTTCTCTTACCAATTCGGACAATTCATCGTTGTAGATGGGAATGGTGATGGGCCAGGAACAATTCCCCCTTCCAGTTCCACGGAAATAACTAGCTCTAATGTGTCACCAACAAGGCGGAATGGCAGTGGTCTAATAGCCCAAAATCCTCCTTCGAGTGGTTGGTCTTCATGGTAAGTGAACAGAGGTTCTCCTTCAAAGGTTGAACAATGAACACGGTAACTATCTCCAGTAGGTGCATGTTGACCTAACCAAATTGTGAATTGGTCTTCATGACCTTCTACATTGCTACCGACCACGGTCAATGAACATCCATGTAAAACAACCATCTTGTGTTTACGCGGGTTATGCGTTCCGCCCATACCCATTGAGTAGATCCAAATCTCTTCTCGATCATTTTCGTTGATATCTGTTACATACTCAATGTCAAAATCTACTTCATCTGCGTCAGGACCGAGGTCTAAATAAAATTCGGTGTCATGCTGTGACGACGTTACGTGCAGATACCATCTTCCTGTGTCATCCTGGGCATCAATGATGCTTGCATAATCAAGTTCTCCGTCTCCATCAATATCAACTTCCCGAACTGGTTCCCATTCAATAACTGGTGTGTCAGTTG
>CATISD010000083.1 GCA_949538625.1 Acidimicrobiales bacterium AG-410-I20 | reverse complement strand
TAAAGTCTCATATTCAAGAGTCCGGTTCAATTCCGCTCTGTGGCAATTCCATAGGTACGGACAGGAGATTTCTAGTTAAAGCATTTCCTGAAATTGATGATTTTCTTCACTATCGTTGTATTGATGTATCTACTGTAAAAGAATTAGTTAGAAGATGGAGCCCCGACATCTTAGATAAGGCTCCAAAGAAAGTTGGAGGACATAGAGCATTAAATGATATTCAGGAGTCAATAATTGAACTTCGTTATTATCGCGAACACTTTATGAAATCTGACTAGTTGCTTTAGTCCGAAAGAATTACCAAAGGCATTAAACATGACACACGCGCACGACGAGTTACAAGCCGTCAAGCCCACAAGAGAAGAACAAGAACCAGCCAATGAGCTTGTTACCGAAATATGTGACCGTATTTATCGAATGCAATTACCTGTTTCTATGCCAGGTCTGGGTCATGTTAACTGTTATGCACTTGAAGATAACGATGGCTTTTCTTTAGTTGACCCAGGTCTACCAAGTGAAGAATCATGGGCAGCCCTTAAATCTCGCCTAAACCAACTTGGCGCAGACATAAAAGATGTGCATACTGCTGTTGTAACTCATAGCCACCCTGATCATTACGGAGGCGTTCATCGCTTACAAGCAGATCATGAATTAAAAGTTCTCACTCATACAGATTTCAGTTCTGCCTATGCTCCTCCCGATCCAACGGAGTATTTTGAAGATCCTGATATATCTGCTCTTGACCTTGCAGACGATGAAGACATTGAAAAATTTCGAAATCACATGCGCCGTAAAAACCCATGGGGAACAGACCGTGAACCTCCAAGTTCAGAACAGATCAGAGCATGGGGTGCTACTGGATTTGGTATAAACAGCAAAATTTTTAGACCTCCTGAAGCAAATTGGATGGTAGATGATCTTCAAGAAGTGACTCTTGGTAAACGAAGTTGGTTAGCGGTACATACACCTGGTCACACTCATGATCATCTCTGTCTTTATGATCCTGTTGATGGAATATTTCTTTCTGGAGATCATGTTCTTCCGACAATTACTCCACATATTGGTGGAATAACAACACTTGACGATCCGCTGGCTACTTTCTTTGAGTCTTTAAAGCGCATGCATGAATTCTCTGATGTTTCTCAGGTATTACCGGCACATGGTCATCCCTTTACAGACTTATCTGGAAGAGCTGACAGCATCATTGAACACCATATTGACCGTCTAGATTCCATTCGTGAAGCTGGTGATGAATTAGGTTCTGCTTCCGTTGAAATATTTATGCGAAGGCTTTTTAAAGAGCGCTCTTGGGGAGATATGGCTGCAAGCGAAACCTACGCCCATCTTTTACACCTACGGTTCCTAGGCGAATTTTCTGAACAAGAAAATGAAGGAATAAAGATCTATACGTCAAAATAATTTATTAATTTGACATTTTTCACTAAATGGTGTTGAGTAGTCACTCTTAGTGAATTCCTCTATCATTAGATGGAGTTTCTAATTAAGAAATATAAAGAATGATGATGAATACGCAAATTAAGCACAATTTGATTTATAAAGCCGTTAAGTCGGTTCTCGCTTCGCGTCTATCCACATTTAACTATTCACCAAAATTTTGGGCAGTTAAGAACACCTTTATGTTCTGGACAGCCCATCAAAGGCCTCGAGGAGTAACTAGTTAAAAGCTAGAAACAAAAATTCCTTGAGGCCGCCGGAAATCCGGCGGCTTTTTTAGTTTTTCAACAGCCCTTACATCTAACCACTATTCAAAAGGAAAAAAAATGGAAACAACTTTAGAATTTAAACCGGAGATCTGGAGATCAGAAGCTGCATGTATGCGTGTAGGCGTTCCTACAGATGTTTTCTTCTCAGATCATTTGGGTGACATTGCACAGGCAAAACGTATTTGCGCTGAATGCCCCGTAATGGTGGAGTGCCTTGAGGCAGCCATCTCTCGTAATGAGCCATGGGGGGTTTGGGGAGGTCAAATTTTCCGAAAAGGAAAATTAATTGCCAATAAACGAAGACGAGGGAGACCTTCAAAAATCCCGAGTCCAGATGAGGAACTCCCTGTAATTCCTGTTCCTGTTCACCTTCAATCAGAGCTTCGTTCGGCGTAGCTGAATGAAAATATATGACGGGTCGGAGTGACAGTTAAAGTGAACTCCGACCCGTCAGCCTCTGAACACGATACGTTGCAAGTGTGCGACGATTATTTATAACAGGCATACTCCTGCTCTTTATTGGAGTTTCTATCTTTTTCTGGAATAACCAAAAAGATGATCAGATGCCTGAGGATGTTCTTTCTATTTCTTTTGCGTTGAATGACGGAGAGAATACAACATTAAAAGAAATGGTCTCTAAGCAAAATCAACCCTTAATAGTAAATTTTTGGGCAACATGGTGTGCTCCTTGCTTAGAGGAGTTGCCGATGTTTGAGTCTGCTCATAACAGAGTTGGAAATGAAGTTACTTTTTTAGGGATAAACGTTAGTGACTCTCCTACTAAGGCAAAGAAAATGGTTACGGATGTGGGAATTAGTTACCAGATGGGGCGAGATCCTGAAGGTAATTTTCTGGTCGGATTAGGAATTGTTGGACTTCCCGCTACTGTTTTTATTGATAGTGCAGGAACAGTAACTAACGTTCATATGGGACAAATTTCTGAAGCTGATTTAAACGAGAAACTATCTTGGATTCATAAATGATAGATATCAAATTAGCGCTTCCTTTTACCTTGGGATTAATTACCGCAATTAACCCTTGTGGGTTTGCGATGCTCCCTACCTGGATAGGTTATTTTTTAAGTAGAAATTCAAATGACCTGCAACCACGGCCAGAACAAATATGGAAGGCATTTGTGGTGAGCTTAACTATGGCAGGTGGGTTCGTATTAGTTTTCGGTGGAGTTGGTCTTGCCGTAAGTTTTTTAACCACAGAAGAATTGATTGCCCAAATATCTCCTTGGTTAACAGTTATTTTCGGAGTGCTTTTCATTCCATATGGTTTAGCTGTGCTTTCTGGTCGTCAATTAAAATTTTCTTTACCTTTATCACCTCGTGGCCCTAAATCAAATGAGCTTTGGTCGGTATTTGGATTTGGAATGTCATATGCAGTTGTGTCAATAGGTTGTGCTGCTCCTATTTTTCTTTTACAAGTCGCAGATAGTTTTAGTCGTGAGGGAATCATTGAAGGAACTATCACATTTTTAATTTTTGCTCTTGGGATGGCTGCAGTCATAACTGTTCTTACAATTTCTTTAGCCGCTGCAAGAAGTGGGGTAATTAAGAACTTAAAAAAGGTTCTTCCCTATGCTGATCGTTTAGGCGGTGTGCTTTTAGTTGTTGGTGGGTGTTACTTTATTTCGTACGGAATCTACGAAATTCGTATCTTAAACAATGCTTCTACTAGTTCAAATTCATTTCTTAAAGTTGTCGGTGATCTGCAATCACATTTGTCTACGTGGATTACTAATGTAGGCGGAGTTCAATTTGGACTTACTTTATGGTTTCTAATCTTCTCTCTAATAATTTGGGGAATCCATCCAGCGTTAAATGACAAGACAAAACGTCTGATTCAGGTACTCATCGTGATGTGTTGGGTGGCCGGTGAAGGAATTATCTATAGAGGCGAGATGTTGATTTTTCCATTATTTAGGCTCTTTATTGATTGGCCATCACGAATGTTGAACTGGGTAAATGAACCAACAAGGTGGGCTACCCCATTAGAAATATTTTTAACGTTTTCTATATTTCTTTTATTCTTTTTTATGAGCAGAGGGGCATTGAGGAAATTAAGGAGATAAACGCTCAATAATCCAACTGTCTTCTACGCGACGGTAACAAAGACGGTCATGAAGACGATTTGGTCGACCTTGCCAGAATTCAAATCTTTCTGGGGTGATACGATATCCCCCCCAAAAATCTGGGCGTTCTATTGATTTACCTGCCCACCTTTCTTCTTCTGCTTGGAACCTTTGATCTAAGTATTCTCGATTTGGAATAACAGAGCTTTGGTTAGATGCCCATGCTCCTATTTGACTTCCTCTTGGTCTTGTCTCCCAGTAAGAGTTAATTTCTTCATCAGTTAATTGCTTTGATACACCTGTGATATTTACTTGTCGACGTAAGGAAACCCATGGGAAAGTGAGCGATGCTTTAGCAGTCGCATTTAGATCTAAGGCTTTGTTACTTGTGAAATTAGTGAAAAAACAAAACCCCTTATCATCAAACGCTTTCAATAAAACAAACCGCGCTCTAGGCCACCCATCTGAAGTAATTGTTGAAAGAACCATTGCATTTGGTTCTAGAAATCCTGCCTCAGTTACTTCCTCATACCAGTTTTTAAATTGGATAAATGGATCTTTGGAAAGACCTGTGATGTCTAATCCTTTAGCTTCGTAGCTTTGACGTATTTGACTTAAGTCCACATCAGCAGAGTACCCAATTTAAACTATTAAATGCGGGCAAATCATTGGGGTTCTGAAATGTCACTATCTAAATCATCATTAGTGGTAGTTGGAGGTGTAACCGGTGCTGGGTGTCGATGGATTCTTCAAAGCGAGTTTGTGGGGCCTTCAGGCGGCAGTATCCATTGGGTCATACTGTTAATCAATGTCACAGGGTGCTTTGTTCTTGGAGTCATTCTAGGTAAGAAGGTAAAGGAAAATCTTTACTTACTTCTTGGGGCAGGGTTTTGTGGAGGATTAACGACCTTCTCTACATTTGCTGTTGATACGGCTTCTTTATTGAGAGATTCCTATCTCAAAGAAGCGATTATTTACATCTTTCTTTCGGTCATTGTCAGTATGTTTTCTTTTCTTGTTGGGAATAAGGCAGGTAAAGAATGGCAATAGTTTTTACCTTCATATTTTTGTCTGCGATTGGTTCAGTTTTTCGTTGGCTGATTAGTCAATATGGGCCACTAGGTGTTTTGGTTGTGAATATAACCGGTTCATTTTTTCTAGCTCTCACGTTTAATTGGGTGGGGGCAGGAGTTACGGCTATCGGCATAGGCGCATTGGGTTCTTTTACGACTTTTTCTGCTTTTACTGCTGATGCTATTTCACTTAATGAAAACCATGGGTTTTGGAAAGCATCCGGTTATGTGATTTGTACTCTTCTTTTAAGCATTATCTCAGCGAGCTTCGGTTTATTTCTTATCCAATAGCGGTAATGCCACGCATATAAGGTTGCAACGGCTCAGGGATTTGTATCGTCCCATCAGGCTGCCTCCACGTCTCTACTAAAGCTGCCCAAACCCTTGGGACTGCTAAACCAGATCCATTAAGCGTGTTGACAATAGACGTGCCTTTTTCGCCATCTGGGCGATAACGAACATTTGCCCGACGTGCTTGATAATCGCTAAACCAAGATACGGAAGATACCTCTAACCATTGATCGGACCCTGGGGCATAAACTTCAATATCGAATGTTCGTGCTGAAGAAGCTCCAAGATCGCCTGCACAAAGATCAAGAACTCGATATGCCAAACCAAGATCAGCAACCGCTGATTCAGCTCTATTCAAAATGTCTTCATGTATATCTGGTGACTGTTCAGGGGTTGCGTAAGCAAGCAATTCAACCTTGTCGAATTCGTGTACTCTTAACAGGCCTCTAGTGTCTCTACCAGCAGATCCTGCTTCGCGTCGAAAACATGACGTATGAGCCATGAGCTTCATCGGTAATTCTGATTCTTCGAGAATTTCATCGCGCGCTAATGAGGTAAGTGGAACCTCAGCTGTTGGAATTGCCCACAAATCATCTCGTTCCAAATGATAAGCGTCATCTACAAACTTTGGTAAATGGCCAGTAGAAATCATTGTTTCAGTTTTAACTAGAGTAGGCGGACGAATTTCCGTATAGGTATCAGAATTTCTGTCAAGACCATACTGGATTAGCGCACGACATAAAGTTGCTCCAAGACCGGTGTACATAACGAACATGGCACCAGAAAGTTTGGTTCCTCTCTCAACATCTAGTATCCCTAATTCTTTTGCTGCCTCCCAGTGTGGAACCCTTTGATGTTCTTGATAAGAATTCTCATCAAAATTTTCATATCTGAGAACTACGTTGTCTTCCTCGCTGTTGCCGTCTGGGCACTCTGGTGAAGGAATATTTGGTACTGAAAGCAAAATATTTTTAATTTCTTCTGCTATCCGATCTGCTTCCTCATTTATTTCTTCTTCCGCCTTACCTAATTCTCGGCTTTCATTCTGCAGTTCAACTGCCTCTTCTCCGCGTCCGTCTTTATGCAACTTTCCGACTTCAGTAGAAAGGGTTTTTATTTGATTCCGAATTTCATCACGTTGCGCTGCAACTTCACGTTGTCGGATGTCTAAATTAATTACTTCATCAAGAGCTTCACGCCCTTCACCGCGTCTGCCTATTGCTTTGATAATGCCTTCCGGATCATTTCTTAAATTTCGAAGATCAATCATGGTATTGAATTTAGCGCCCAGCCGCCGGACGTAGGTGTTGATTTTCACTACGGACCTTGGACGTGTATCTAAAAAACTTCACAAGAATAATTCCCCAAAGATAAAAACCACCAATAATTTTCATTATGGCACCTGCAGCCTGTTGATCTGTGACAACTGAAATACCCCACATTTCAAATCCATCGTCATAATGCTTATATACAGTTCCTTCTGCAAACGTTAGCCAAGCTGATGGAATTGTTGGGATTACTGAAATCAAAAATAAATAGAGCATCTGTGCAGGCGGAGAAATTCGTAGTTCTTTAAGCGGTGATACAACTGGCATCCACATCAAGAGTCCAGAAATAAAAAGTGCTAAATGAACAAAGTAGTGAAATATTCCGCTCTCATACGACCACTGCACAATGCTCGTCCAATGTGTAAGTGCGCTTAAACCATTAAAAATTAATGCTGCAGCGATTGGGTGGCTTAGTCGTCTAATTATTTTTGATCCATACCCTCCTTCAAGAATTATTAAACGAGCTAACCAACTTGGGAGAGCTAAGAGGAAAAGTGGCGGAACAATAAGCGTTATCACAACATGTTGAATCATGTGCACAAAATAAAGATGTTCTTCAGCTATATCGTGTACTGGCCAATCCGCTGCTAAATAAAGTAAAAGTACTGCGACTACAAAGCATATTTTTTGCGGTGTTGTAGCAATTGATGTTCCGGCGGGTAGAACTTTTGGTCCAATACGTCTAGCCCAAAAACCAAAGAAGATTACGGCGAGAACTAATAGCCAAACTTCTGGGTGAGGCTGCCACCTCCAGGGGTCATTATTGATCGTTGAAAAAGAAAGAGTCGTTATTGAGTACACGTTAATCACGTACTAACTCCCCCCCTGTCGTACAGGGCAGGGAAAAATCATTCAGCCTTCTGTCCAGAATTCAAATACTGTGAGGAATATAAAGTAAACAGAAGTAGCTAGAACTATTCCTGCAACAAAGAACCTTGTAAACATTTTGCTGTCGAACCGCAAATGCATAAACCAAGCAGCAACAATAAAGAACTTCACAACCATCATGACCATAAGAGTTGGAATAAGCGCATCTCCAATGTGAACAAAATATGTTGCAACTTCTGCAGCTGTGATTATCGCAAGAAGTAATGCGATTTGCATATATTTCCCATCTGAGGGATGTTCGTGATGCTCGTGTTCTTCTTCTACATCGCTTGTAGTTTCACTTGTGTCCATATTTGTTCCTATTAACTTGTGGGGTTAGGTACGAGATAAATGACAGTGAAAATGATGATCCAGACTACGTCTACAAAGTGCCAATAAAGACCGATTATTTCTACTGTTTCAGAATTTTTTTGTGTCAGTTTTCCGCGGTAAGACGAGATCAGTAACGACATGAGCATGACAATACCTAGGCTGACGTGAACTCCGTGGAAACCTGTGAGAGTAAAGAAAGCTGAGGAGAAAGGGCTAGTGGTGTACCCCAGTCCTTCTCTGATGAATGTTGTGAATTCATAAACTTGCCCACCGATAAATACAGCTCCTAGCAAAGCAGTGGTCAACAACCAAAGGCGATTATTTCTTATATCTCCTCTTTGGATTGCCGAAAGCGCCAACACCATCGTTAACGAACTCATTAAGAGAACGAAGGAGCTGACTGAAGTAAACGGAATATCGAAAATATCCCCAGGTGCTGGACCATCATAAAATTTGTTTCGATAAAGAAGATACGTGGATATCAGGGCCCCAAAGAGTAGGCATTCTGAGCCCAGAAATACCCACATCGCCAGCTTATTGTGGCTTAACCCAGTGGTTGTTTCTTCAGACATCTGAAGCCCCCTCAGATATTTCTTCACTTGTTTCATGATGATCTCCGTGTGCTCCATCGGGGTCATCTACGGGTTCGAAGATCCATGCGTAAAGAGATGTGACAATAAGTATTCCACCGGGCAACGTCAACCAAAGGTTAAAGATTAGTCCTAAGCCAAGAAGTGGCAGGCCTATCGCAAAAATGAGTGGCCAATACGATGGAGAAGGTAAATGAACATCTGTAGCTGTACCTTTTTGACAAGCTTCTTCTGCTGTTGCCACCCGAACTATTTGACCTTCATCATCTGTGCCCCATTTGCGATGCCAGAACTCATCCAAACTTTCGACTGTCGGAATTTCATCAAAGTTATGTTCTGGTGTCGGGTTTGGAGTCATCCATTCGAGACTTCGAGCATCCCAAGGATCTGGACCACAAGGTGGCTTCCCTCGAGCTTTTTTAACAGAAGTAACTACGTTTATTAAAAAGATAAGAACACTCAAAGCGATGATAAATGAGCCAATTGTGGCGACCATGTTCCAAGCCTCAAATCCGAAGCCTGGGCTATAAGTATCAATTCTCCTCGACATGCCTTGTAGGCCCAAAACATGCATGGGTCCAAATGTCATATTGAATCCAATTAGCATGACCCAGAAATTGATTTTCCCCATTTTCTCATCAAGCATGTGTCCAAAAACTTTTGGCCACCAAAAGTAAAGCCCTGCGAAAAGTCCGAAGATGATTCCACCAAAGATTACGTAGTGAAAGTGAGCAACGATGTAATACGTGTCGGTCTGCTGCGTGTCAGACGGTGCAACTGAGTGCGTGACACCCGAGAGACCACCGATGGTGAACTGCACGATGACGCCAACGGAGTACAACATCGGAACGGTGAATCGCAATTTTCCGCCCCACATGGTGAGCGTCCAGTTGACGATCTTCACACCGGTCGGAATCGCAATCGCCATCGTTGCG
>CATISD010000082.1 GCA_949538625.1 Acidimicrobiales bacterium AG-410-I20 | reverse complement strand
GTGTTGTACCAACATAATGCTGGAGGAACCACTTCATTGAAGTTGTAGTAAGTATGGGTGCGTTTGCATTTTCTTCATAGGAAGGCCATCGATCTAAATCAATGTCTACTGCGGGATAGATCAAGGCTTGAAAGGCGATTTCTGGTTTTTTCTCTTCACGGGATATTTGTGCTACTACTGCGGCGAGGTTCCCTCCAGCACTGTCTCCTGCGACCACTAGACGTGATGGGTCTATGCCGAGTTCCTGAGCATTTTCCACCACCCAGCAAGTTGCGGCATAGCAATCCTGAGGTGCCGCTGGAAACGGATGTTCAGGAGCTAATCGGTAGTCAACTGATACCACGACTGCTCCTATTTCGTTAGCCATAGACCGGCAAGTTTCATCATGAGTGTTTAAGCTTCCGATGACCCAACCGCCTCCATGGAAGTAAACGATTACAGGCAAAGGGTCCGAGGATTCCTTTGGTCGATAAATTCGTATTGGAATGCCTTCTTGTATTTCTTTGTCTTCAACGGAATGAACTTCTGGCCCCGGCCGAGATACAGACTCGTAGTAGTAGCGCACTACTTCTGGAGTGATTCCGGTCAGATCTTCTAGTGAGTCTCTTGATTTGAGAAGTTTGAGAACAGTGACCGGTTTCGTGATAACTAGTTTGGCCAACGTCTTCAAAGGTATTTGCAGTTGTCGGCTGTTCTCTAGATATTTTTCAACTTCAGGATGAATTGGCATTTACTTTCTTTCTATTTATTAGATCTAGAACCTTGGTTCTAGTTTTCTGCTGCCTGGCGATCTTCTTCGCTCTGATACTGGGGGACATCCACTCGTTCGCTTCGAGTGTCTCCTTCTGCGGAAACCACGCCATTGTTGAGCCCACTTGATGCTGTGTCTTTCCACGAAGGATCTTCTGACCATTTGATTTCGGTGTCTACGATCGTTCCTGGGGACTCAATTGACGTTCCTAAAGTTAAAGCACTGCGGAGTAACTGTTTCTGAAATTCTTGGTCATGTGGCTTACCTGCTGTATACCCCAAAGGCATATCAACATAAGCCGCTCGCGGAGGGTTGGCCGCTTTTGTAATGCTGTGCGCAGCGGTGAGAACCAAGGTGGATATGCCTGTTTCCTCTAATGCTCTTGCTACCAAACCCACGGTCTGGTGACATACCGGTCAAACTGGCACTAGAAGAGCAAGGTCTATCTCTATGTTCATTGCCTCTATTTCTGCGATGAGGGCTGGGATTAGTTCTTCCTCTGTGCGTCTAGTGGAATAGATGCCACCCATGAATGCAAGTGACTGCGGTGTTAAAGATTTAATAAATCCTTCTTCTACTAAGTCATTCAGACGATCTAAAGGAAAAACAATATTGGGATCTGAACGTGCAGGCCCAAGGTCGTAAGCGAAATGAGTGACTCGTACATCAGTAGCGGGTTGGTCACTAGGTATTAAACGAATGCCGGTGTCGTCTTTCCAATGGAAAGCTACTTGGCCTCTTTTGTATGCTCCTCCTGAGCCAAGCAGCAAAACCTGTGATTCTTCTAGTGGTTTAGTTAACTGTGCCCATGCCGGGGGATCTGGTCTTTCTGCCCACTCATAAGGTTCATAGCCGAGTGCTGAATACTGCTCGCGTGTACGGGCGATGTAGTCAACAGGTTCTATCGAAGAATTCATATCTCTATCGTCGCATGTTCTACGGCCAATAGTGAACACCACCACTATATAAGAGTGAATACTTTAAGAGTAATTACTCTTATAATGGTTTTATGCCTGAAAATTACGTTTCATTCCGAGTTGACGCCTTAGCTTCTGAAGCTGGGCTGAGCGTAGACACGGTTAGGTATTATCAAAAACTTGGAATACTTGAGCCGCCTGAACGAATTGGGCGTCATAGTGAATATTCCTCAAAGCACCTTGAGCGCCTCGCAGAAATCCGTCGATTAGCGGATGCCGGACTAACGCTTTCTCAAATTTCTGAACTCTCTGAGGGTAGAGGCGAAGAGCTCCAGCCAATAGTGAATTCTGTGCCGGCGTTAAGTCGATCTGAGGTTGCCAAACAAGCAGGTGTGCCTGAAGGTCTAGTTACTTTGCTGTGTGATAACGGATTACTTCAGCCCATAGTTGTGAAAGGTTCACCACGATTTAATGAAAGCGCTGTAGCCATGGTGCGAGCCGGACTTGCAATAAGTAACGCCGGGGTTCCCCTTGAAGAGTTGGTCGCTTTAGCTTCAGAACACGCAGAAAATATTGATGATATTACCGATAAAGCTATTGCTTTGTTTGATGACCACATACGAGGACTTAACGATTCGCAAGAAGACCTTGTAGATGTTGTTCACACTCTCCTACCCGCGGTCACACGACTTGTGGCGCAACACTTTTATCGCACATTAGTTACTCGTGCATTAGAGAAAGCTGACGATGGCGAGTTTCACTCTCTCGCTGAGACTCTACGTCCATCGATTACCGAGGATTTGGTGGTTGACTGCACATGGCACTAACCAACGAGGACTCAGCTGACTTTCTATTAACCGCATCAACGGTTCAAATACCGGATGGTCCGGCCTGCGATCCGCTGTCTTGGTTTCAATCTTTTCCAGAAAGTGAACAACGATGGTTCTGGGAAAACCCTGATGAAGATTCTTCTTGGGTTGGGATCGGTTGCGCTGCCACCCATTGCGTAAGTGGATCTGATCGATTCGCTGATGCAGCGAAGTTCGCCGACCATTTATTTAGAGATTTAGCTATAGAAGGACCTGAAGGAGCCCCTCTTCCCCGTGTCGCTGCTGGCTTCTCTTTTGAGGAAGAAAATTTTAACGAATTATGGAAACCACTGAGTGCGGGACGAATCACTCTCCCCGCCATGCAGGTTGTAAGAAAAAATGGAAAAAGTTGGCTTACCACGATCAATAATTTTTTAGAGACACCTCCAAACCTAAGCCCTCCTCCCCCTCTAACTCCAAAAGAAGTAGATCCTGCTTTGTGGTCTTCGTCTCGCTCTAGAGCGCATTATCGTCGACTGGTTAAGAAGGCTCTAGAGAATATACGTGCCGGCAACATCACTAAAGCCGTTCCTTGTCGATCAATTAGTATTCCTACTTCACCTGACTTAACAGAGCTTCTTTCAACGCTGCGCAATCTTTATCCTGCTTGCGTCACCTTTGGCGTCAATGTCAATGACATCTCGTTTGTTGCTGCCACACCAGAACGCTTAGCAGCAGTAGAAAACGGGAAATTGCATACGGCTGCTTTAGCAGGTTCTGCTCCTCGTCATCCGGAACCAGCCACTGATGCGATCCTCGGTCAAGGTCTAATTACAAGCCCTAAAGAACAATCAGAGCATGGTGTTGTAGTTGAAGCTATCGACTCGGCGTTAAGTGCTCTTGGTATAGCAACTCAGCATCCCTCCCACCCTGAATTGCTGAAGTTACATGGTATTCAACATTTATTTACACCAATAACTGCAGAACTAACTGCGGGCATCCACCTCTTAGACATCATTAGTGCTTTGCATCCAACACCCGCTGTTTCGGGTTATCCGGTTGCCCCATCTTCTCTTCTTCGTTCAGAATATGAAGAATTAGATCGAGGCTGGTTTGCGAGCCCAGTGGGATGGTTTGATTCATCAGGTAACGGAGAGTTCAGAGTCGCTTTGCGATCAGCTCTCATCACCAACAATAAAACCACTCTTTATGCAGGAGCAGGAGTTGTCGAAGGCTCAGACCCTGATCGAGAACTACTTGAGACGGACATCAAATTAAGCGCTTTACTTGGGCCAATTCTTGCCTCGGAAGGACACCAACATGATTGACGCAAATCCAACAAGCATGTACGAATCCCTAAGAGCCTTCTTCACTCAACTTCAATCTTCTGGTGTTCACCATGTTGCCGTATCTCCCGGTTCGCGATCCACACCATTGGTCGTTTCTGCAGATCAAACTGAAGGGCTTGAAATTTCCATACATCTTGATGAACGATCTGCAGCTTTCTTCGCTTTAGGCCTTTCAAAATCAAGCAAAAAGCCTGTTGCTTTAATTTGTACATCAGGAACCGCTGCCGCTAACTATTTTCCCGCAGTTATTGAAGCATTTCACAGCGGAGTGCCGTTAATAATTTTGACGGCTGATAGGCCACCAGAGCTCCAAGATAGAGGGGCGCCACAAACTATTGACCAAGTGAACCTTTACGGGACACATGTCCGTTGGTTTCATCAAGCCAAAGTAGTTGGAGAGGACTCAATCTCAGATTCTCTTGATCTGGCTTGCTCTGCTGTGGAAGCATCCGCTAGCCCGCATCCAGGACCTGTACATATCAACTGGCCGCTTCGAGAACCTCTCGAACCTCCTGAGTTGCTGCCACCCGAAGATTTCTCCACAAAGAGTCCAAAAGCCAGGACAGAAATAAGCAGTTTTGAATTACCAGATGTTGAACACGGACTTCTCGTAGCGGGACCAATGGGCCTCAGATCTGAAGAAGTTTCCGCGATCGCTAATCTTTCAAGAAGTCTAGGGTGGCCACTAATTGCAGATCCGGCTTCCGGGCTCCGACGAGGCCCTCATACAGAGAACTCTCATATCATCGCGACAGGAGACCTTTTATTTAATTCGTCATGGTCGGACATTGAAATACCAGATTTAGTAGTTCAACTTGGTGGGCTTCCTACTTCTAAACCTTACAGATTGTGGCTTGAACGAAACACTCCACAACAAGTTCTAACTGTTGATCATGTTGGTCGACACCCAGATCCAGTAGGGGCAGTTACCGACCGAATCGACGCTCACCCCGGCGATTGGGCAAAACTGGTTTCAAGGTCGCCACACTTCTCAGATGATTGGATTGACCGATGGAAACACGCTGATTCAATTGCAACAAGTGTCTTAGAAGAAATAGTTGATGAATCTGATTTCTGTGATCCGGCAATTGTAAAAATTCTTTCCCAACATCTTCCTTCTACTGCCTCTTTAGTTGTCGGGAACTCTATGCCAATAAGAGATTTAGACACATTTCTATCCGTCAATTCAAAACCCCTCAATATCTTCGCTAATCGTGGAGCCAATGGAATTGACGGACAAGTATCTACCGCAGTTGGAGTAGCGTGCGGGACGAACTCTCCTACGGTCTTATTCGTAGGCGATTTAACTCTCCTTCATGATCTGAGTGGGCTCATATCTGCTCATCGTCTTGGGCTGAACTTAACTGTGGTTGTAGCGGACAATAACGGAGGAGGCATTTTTTCTTTCCTCCCTATTTCTGGATCTCCAGAAGTTGACTATCAGCGCTTATTCCACACCCCACACGATTCAAATATTCAGCAATTGGGATCAATAGTTGAAACCGATGTTCATCAAGTAACTAATCAAGACGAACTCTCCTCTGCGCTGAACGCTTCTGTTGGTCGCCCAGGCGTTCACATAATCCATGCTTTAGTTGATGCGAAAAAGAACGTAGAAATTCACCGATTAGCTGCACAAAAAGTGAACGCGTCTTTATCAACATGAGTAACCAACTGTCTTTTCAACAAGTCGGCTCAGGGCACCCTCTAGTTATTCTTCATGGCTTTACCGGCAGTGCAGAAGCAATGCTGCCTTTAGCTGAATGTCTTTCTGAAGAGCGGACAATCTACTTGATTGATTTACCTGGCCATGGCAAAACTGGACTTTTAAATGACTTGCCTCTGCACGGTTTTGAAGAAACGGTAAAGCTCTTAAAAGACCTTCTCTCTCGTCTTGGTCTTGAAGAAGTAGACCTACTTGGATATTCAATGGGTGGAAGATTCGCTTTAGGTTTTGCAGTTGCTTACCCAGAAACTGTGAAAAAATTAATGTTGGTTAGTTCCTCTCCTGGGTTGTCGGATCCAAACGAAAGAAGACTAAGGAAAAGGTCCGACAACGATCTCGCTGAACAAATCATCAAAGATGGAGTCGAAACTTTTGTTGATAATTGGATGCAGCAACCGCTCTTTGCTTCACAACAAAGACTTGATCCAACGATTCTTGACCAACAACGACAACAACGCCTTGCCAATGATGCGGAGGGATTGGCTGCAAGTCTTCGTGGTGCCGGAACAGGAGTTCAACCCTCGTTATGGCAGAGTTTAAATCTTGTCGCTGCCGATACTTTATTAATAGTTGGAGAAGAAGATCCGAAATTTCGTCGCATCGCTATGAAGATGACAGCAAAGTTTGATAAGAGTTCTATATCTGTGATTTCTGATGCTGGCCATGCCGTTCATCTAGAAAATCTTCCTGCATTAAAGAGCGCTATTTGTTCATTTTTGGTGGAACAACAATGAATCTAATTACAGATGCTGAGGTGAGTAGACATTTATTGAAGTACAGAACACCCATTGTGACTTCCAAAGGAACCTTTACTGAACGCCCTACCGTGATCCTGACAATTAAAGACTTGGAGGGAAATACTGGCATCGGAGAAGCCTGCCCGATGGCTGGTTTCGCTAATGAAACAATCGATGAAACCGAGGAGGCTATTTGGGACTGGCTGCATACCGAAGGTCAGGATTCTCCTCCTGAGATCCCAACTGCACGGGCCGCTATTGAAGGAGCCCTCTTTGATCTGAAAGCTGGGCAGGAAAAAAAACATTTATGCCAGTATCTAAATCCAGAGAGCTCTTTGAAGGTTCCTGTCTCCGTTCTCGTCAATGGTGAAACTCCTTCAGAACTTGCTGCAAATGCTAAACGGATTATCAATGATGGATTCAGTTCACTGAAGTTGAAAATTGGAGCCAAGTCGTTCAACGAAGACCTTTCTCGAATAAGTGCAGTCAGGGAGGTCGCAAATTCGAAAGTCTCTATTCGCCTAGATGCAAATGGGGCTTGGGACGTTAGCGAAGCTATACCAAATGTGAATCAACTCCAAGACTTTTCAATTGAATTTATTGAAGAACCAGTTTCCGGCATTGAACAATTGAGAGAAGTAAAAAACTCATGTGGAGTGCCTATAGCTGCTGACGAAACGGCTCTGAATCTTAAAGATACTGAGGCCCTTATTGAGAGTGAAGCAGTGGACTGCATAATCGTGAAGCCATCTGCGATTGGTGGAATTGTTCCAGCTACTCAAGTAACTGATTTAGCGAGAGCATCTGGGCTAACTGTTGTTGTTACGTCAATGCTCGAAAGCTCTATAGGGGTTAGCCTTGCCGCACACTTCTCTTCCGCACTTCACTTAACTGATCCGGCTCCGGGCCTAGCCACTTCATACCTGCTCTTGAATGACTTAATTCGTGCACCAGAAGTAAAAGATGGCTATATCCATCTAAGTTAGAACTTATTTTTCTGATCTAGAACGCATAGATTTCTGGTCAGTTTCGTCACCAAAAACAACTTCAGATTCTCTCGCTGCTGAAGCAAAAATTCCTTTTGACATTAATGAACGTTCCGCTGCTCTTCGATGCCAATAAATTTCCGCTCTAGCCCGATGGGCTCCTTCATGAAAAGGTTCTGCTGCTACTGCTATTTCTATCAGGTGGCATGCCAGACGAATATCCCCGCTTTCAGCAACTTCTTGAGCGCGGTCAATTAATACTTCTACTGAACCTGCGATTTGAACTATTTCTTGAGAAACTTGTGCTTGTGGAGCCGGTTTTAAATTTGCGGCGTTTCCATCCCACCAGCCTCCAAATTGGCGATAAACATTTCGGACAACAAACTCTGGTTCATCATATTGAGGGGCTAACCAAGGTTTTTCTTTCAGGTGCTCAGGTAGATCAACTTCATGAATTATTTGATCGAGCGTCGCTCCTTCGTTCATCAATTCCAGAGTCGCGTCTGCTAGATGTTCCAAAGCTTCAGCGATGTCTCCTAATACTTGCTCAACTCGACTTCTTCCTACGATCGGCAAACCATGTGCAGGATATATTTTCTCAGCACCGGCATCTAACATGTCCCGCATAGCCGCAGCCCACTCAATTGGGTATCGCTGGACCTTTTGCGGATTACCCGCGTTCGGGAATACCCAAGTAACGAAATCCCCAGCGAATACCGCTTTGTTTTTAGAATCCCAAATCCAAGTATGGTCGTCTGTTTCTCCTCGAGCGTGCCTTAATTCAAAGTCCCACCCTCCAACTGTCATCGCTAACTCATCTCGGTAGGTTTGATTAGGTTCAACGACTTCATCTGGAAGAAATTTTGGTAAGGCTTTTCCAAGACCAAAATTTGCAATAGGTCGAATGCCGCCAAATTGACGCCGATTAATAATTGAATTCCATCCATCCGTTTTTCGATAACGATCAAACCGAGGCAGAACGCCTTCATGTGCTACAACATTTGGCGAGTTGTGTTTACGCTCTTTTGAATCTGAAAGAAATGCGCCACTTCCTCCAACATGGTCTATATGGCCATGTGTGTAGATCAAAGTATGCAATGGATCCGCTGACCATTTTCTAATGGACTCAACTACAGCAGTGCCCGCTTGTGGTCCACTTGCGTCAACACAAACCAGCCCTTCTTCCGTTTTTTGTATCCAACAATGAGAAAAAGATTCCACCACCGCGATTCCATCATCTATCTCTGTTAATTGCTGATTGAACCGATTAACTGGCTGTCCGTCAACTCTTCCAGAGTCAATAACCTCGTTTGATAGTTCTACGGGATGCCGATTTTCGTCATTCATCAGTGCTCCTTAAGAAATGGGAACGAATAATTTTTTCTGCCCGTTCTGTGTCCTCAAAGAGGAAGAAGTGCGATCCATCGATTTTTTCCACTTGTACTCCGAGAATTTCTGCTTGTTTCTCAAACCATGCAGGACTGAGATCACTCTCCGAGCCGTATAAAACTGAACTAGGAGTTTCAACATCAGATAATGTCTTAAAGCTTTCTATAGGTCCGTAGCGATTTGAATCAAAGATTATTGCTTCAGTTTCGGGAGCACAAGCGAGTTCAATTTGACCATCTTCTCTATCTTTGAAACCCCAATTAGCGTAAGCCTCTAACGCTTCCTTAGCGAGGCTATTTAGAGGTGGGCGGGATCCATAAGACTCAATAACGGTGGCTCGGTCCGGCCATACAACTCGACGTTTGCGTGCACCTACTGCAAGAGGATGCGAGCCTCGTGGTTGCTGGGAGAATTGTTCATGGCTTGCTTCATCCGTAATAGGCATAGCTATTGCTTCAATCAGCATGAGTGACTTCACTCTTTCCTTGGCGAGGGCTGCAGTTTCTATAGCAACCCCTCCCCCGAGTGAAACTCCCAGCAGATAAAAATTTTCAAGATTTAAATGATCGACTATTGCTAAAACATCAGCAGCCATATCGTCATTACCGAGTCTGTTCTCATCTACAACAAACTCGCTTGACCCATGACCTCTTAAGTCCACAGCGACAACCCGAAAAGAAGATTTGAGTTGCTTTGCTAATGGGTCGTATATTCCGGCGCAAAAACCATTTGGATGAAGCAGCACTAAAGGATCTCCGTCTCCTCCCCAATCAAGCCATGCGATCTCTAGGCCATCGTGCTCAAGAGTGTCTTGTTTAGGCCAACTGTCGTTCATGAAATTCCTTCTGTGTAATGGGCCATTCTGCTAACCGAGGGAGCACTTAGAGAAATTAGAAGTCTAGGCAAACTTGTTGGCGATATCTTGTTCAGTCCAGAATCCGGGCACTGGACGATCAGGGGCAACTTTCGCATAATGAGTCAGCCGGTCAACTGCTTCGTCATCAAACATTTCTATGGCATCAAAGAATCCTGCACCACCCACTGCTCTTAACGCTCGATCGCCTTCGCTTCCTAGACGCGGTAAATGTGAAGTGAGGATAAGTAGACGCGGACTCTCTGAAGGGTCAGAAGCTAAAACATGCGCTCTGCCTAATGTTTTCCATAGGACATCTGCTCTTCTCATACCAGGTCGAGCTGTTGTAAACGCTCCAGAAACTTCAACGTACCATTGAATACCTTCAGCTTGATCCGTGACTAAAAATGGGAAACTAACACCAAGTTTTCTACATGCTGCTTTCTCTTTGACTATTTCAAATCCGGAAGATTCCAAAATGTTGGCTGCAATATCTATCGCCTTTTTGCCCATCTCATTGGCACGATCAAGAACATGTTCTGCTGTTTCGAGTGCTGTTTCATCGGTGAAAAACTGAGCCTGGCTTCCGGACTCCGCCAGGTCTCTGCGGCGCCAAGCAGCTAGTTTGCCTTCAGCGACCCTTTGTCTTTCTTGTTCGACACGGGCGGATGCTAAGTCGACATACTCTTTTTCAAGGTCGTATCCGATCGGACGTCTTCCAGCTCTTATCGCTGCAACGAGCGTTGTACCAGAGCCCATAAAAGGATCAAGTATCAGATCTTCTCGATATGTATAAAGGTCAATAAGCCTTCGAGGGAGTTCAACCGGAAATGGTGCGGGATGTCCAACTCGGTTGGCTGATTCAGCATCTATACGCCAAACATCAAGAGTGGCTTCCATGAATTCATCTGTCGTGATGGTACTTTCATGTGGTAGGCCTTTGCTTTCACGCTCGTTGCTTGTTTGAGCACGATCAAATCGTCCCTTGCTCGCAATAATCACTCTCTCAGTCATGTCTCTTAATACCGGATTAGCGGCTTTTCGAAAAGACCCCCAAGCAACAGAACCAGTTGCCCCTTCAGCTTTTTGCCACACCACTTCGCCTCGTAAAAGAAGACCCAAGTCGTCTTGAAGGATTCGTATGACATCTGAAGAAAGACTGCGGTAGGGCTTACGTCCTAAGTTGGCAACATTAACTGCAATGCGTCCACCTGGTTCCAATACTCTTGAACATTCAGCGAAAACATCACGAAGCATTGAAAGGTATTCGATATAAGAAGCCGGGATGTGGTTTTCTTGTGTTTCGTCATTAACTGCTAGTTCGTACTCTTTACCAACGAAATAAGGTGGAGAGGTGATGACTAAAGCCACTGAATTATCCGGAAGGTGATGCATATCTCGTGCATCACCATGCATGCACCCATCTCCGAGATTTTTAACATTATTTACCGTCTCATCTTTAGATAAAACAGGAGATTTGAACCGCTTATAAAAAGCAGAGGCATCATGGCTTTCTCGTCGACCCACACCAAAAGATGTGGTCGCTGTGCCTTTCTGAGTTCCCTGCTTTGTGTTTTCCATCTTAGATAGGGTACGCGGCCCGCGCGCGCGGGCCAATCAGAGTTCGATTTTTCTTGGAAAAGAACCGGATTTATTGAAATATTTAGTTAAAAAGTATTCATAAATCAGCGAATAACTCTGCTAATTGTTGCCGAGAATATTCTCCAGTGGTCGCCCAGTCGTAAATTGAACCTCCTATAGATCCGGTTGCAATTAGAGAATCAACAAATGGTTTTAGTTCATCGATACTTGCTAAAGGTTCTCCTGGATCAGGTAAGCGAGTTCCATCAGCGAGACCTATCCCTCCGATTCCATGAACTTTGGCTTCAGGGTTGCCGAGATTTTCCCGTAATAAGCGAATGCTTTCTCCACTGTAGTAGTAGGGATCGGCATGTTCTTCTGTGCGGAAAGACCAGTAACTCATAGGGAGCCAAACATCATAAATTGGTTCAATTTCCCTCCATGGAAAATTCGGCCAAAAATCTGGGTTAATTTCATCAGTAAGAACTGGAGGCATCACAATCGCTCCTAGTGGGTCTTCTCCGATTCGTGCTCGAATGTCGTTACTTAACTTAATTAGCCGCTGAGATCGTTCTTGGGCTTCTAATCCGTCACTGTTCCATTCAATATCTACGGCTAACCCGTCGAAACGATGCCCAAGCACTTCAAATTCTGAAAGAGCGTGCAAGCGTTCTAGGTCTTCATTTCCCGAACTCCATTTTGGCAAATACCACGCCACTACTTCTATGCCTTCTTGGTGAGCTGTTAGAAGAAACTCTGCCAAAAGCCAAGGGTCAGTTATTGGCCAATTAGCACGGCTATCACTTCGAGCCGCTTGCATATAAAGAGTGCGTATTCCGCTGCTGGACATTTCCTTCACATCAGCAGGGACAACAGTTGGGTTGTCTACATATACAGGATCTAAGTCATATGAATCTATCCACGTTCCGAGACCCCAGTAGGAAGTGACTGAGCGTTGAGACTGCCTATTGATTTCAAGGTTGGGTTCAACAGTCTCTATGGGTTGAGCAGAAACCGTCGGGATAACCATTTCTTTTGCCCCGGAAGTAAAGAAAGCCGTTACTCCAATCCCTAAGAATAAGAAAATGAAAACAAGGGAAGAAGAGATAGCTTTGTTTCTCATATTTCTACAGTAGTTCTATCTAATGAATTGCTGTATTCACCTCAGTACCACCAACTGTCTTGCAATGGCTACTAGCGTTCATTGTTGTGTCCGATGAAGATCAAAACAAAGAGTTAGAAATTCCGAGTTCAAAATCTGTTAGCCGTCGAAGGCTAATGATCGCTCTCGGTTTTGGTGCAGCAAATTTAGCTCTTCTTCGGAAACTCCCTAAAATCTTCAAACCATCCTCTTCGTCTTCTTCGTCGTCACCGGCGACCGCCAGCACATCTTCCGCCACGACAGTTCCGGCGTCTACGTCTAGCACCACTACCCTGATTGCAGATTTACCGCCGGTCTTTGACGCTAACTCAGTGGTTGATCCTCAAGGGCACACTTTTGAGGTGGTTATCTCCGGTGGAAGAGTCATTGATCCTGAGAGCGGCTTTGACGGTAAAGCAGAAATTGGTATTGATGGAGATTTGATAACCCATATCGGATTTGAAAATCTGAATGGAATAAAGACTATTGAAGCCTCCGGACTAGTTGTGTCCCCCGGT
Source organism: Acidimicrobiales bacterium AG-410-I20 (assembly GCA_949538625.1). Classification (GTDB taxonomy): domain Bacteria; phylum Actinomycetota; class Acidimicrobiia; order Acidimicrobiales; family MedAcidi-G1; genus MedAcidi-G2B. The sequence continues at coordinate 12,740 of CATISD010000082.1, read as the reverse complement.
TTCATTGACATTCTTTCTTATCCTCCGAATGGTTACGGCGACTGGTACAAAGTAGCGGACGGAGTGACCTCCAATCTCTGTCTCCACGGAATTGACCATCCAATGGATGAATTTTTATCTAACTGCGAATCCATTAACCCACCAATAAATTTTGGTGGGGCCACTGATCAATATGCCCATCGGCGAGACCTAGGAGCCGGAATTGAGTTTCTTTCGAAAGTACCTGGGGTCTCTATTGAAGATTTGACAGGTTTAGCGGATCAAGATATTCAACTAGGGGCATTGGGTATACATCAGCAACCGGAATATACGATCGGAGTTACTGAAGAAGAAATGATGGCCCACGGCCTGATAGCCGCAAAATATGGCATCCCTCTATGTCTTCATCTTCGCAGCGGCGAAACCTCTGATCCCTCAAAACAAGACGATGCTGTAGCGGAAGCTATTGCCGTTGCTGAGGAAACTGGTTGCCGTGTGCATATAGAGCATCTGAATTCGACTGGTGGAACCGGACGAATGGAAGAAGCAATCGAACAAATCAACGATGCCCGCTCTAGCGGTTTGCTAATCACAGCTTGTACTTATCCATATACTTCTTGGGCTACTTACGCTGCTACTTCACGATTCAACAACTTTGAAGAAAAATTTGGAATCACTCATGAAGACTTGCAAGTTTTGGGAACGTCTACAAGAGTGACTGAATCTGAATGGCCTTCTATTCGCTCGTCTAACCTTCTCACCGCCGCATTTGCGATGTCTGAAGAAGACATCACTACTGCTTTGAAAGCTCCTTGGATGATGATTGGTTCAGACTCAATTCTTGAACCACAACACAATAATCATCCGCGTTGTTCCGGAACTTTCAGTCGCGTGCTCGGTCGTTACGTAAGAGAGAAAAAAACTCTCACCCTCATTGACGCTTTGTCTCGCATGACTTCCCTTCCAAGCCAACTCTTAGGAGAATGCAGTTCTGATATGGCGAGACGCGGACGGTTACAAGGCGGAGCAATCGCCGACATAACAATCTTTAACGAAGAAACCATCATTGATAATGCGGATATTGAAAATCCTGCACAAGAATCAACAGGCGTTTCTCATGTGCTTGTAAGTGGTCAAATCATTCGAATGAACGGAACTAACAATACGGACACTCGATCAGGCACTCCAATTCTTCGAAACCTGTTATGACTCCAAACTCCCCTATTCCAAATAACGAACGACGATTTGTTTGGGGGGTCTCACAACTTGTCATTCTCGGAGCGCTATTAGTGCTGGTTTTTTCTTTCAGAGGGAGTGACGAAAAAAATGAAAATAAAGAAACAGAAGCTACCTCTTCAATAGAAACTTCTGTTTCGGCGCCTGCTGATACAACTCTTACTGAAGGAAACAACGTTCGATCTTTTACCCTCGCAGTAAGCGGTGAAATCCTTGTTCATGAATTTGTAGCAGATGCTGCACGTTCTTCAGATGGAAACTCTTGGAACTTTGAATACATGTTTGATTCGGTCAAACAAATATTTGAACCAGCTGACCTTTCGCTATGCCACTTAGAAACCCCGCTTTCTGGAGACAACTCTGAACTTTCGTACTATCCAAATTTTGAAGTCCCCTATCAGTTAGCAGATGCGATTTCCTCAGCTCAATACGACGGCTGCTCAGTGGCTTCGAATCACAGTTTGGATGCCGGGATAACTGGCGTGACGAACACTCTTACCCAATTGAACCGCGCTGGTGTTCAAGCAACAGGTATGTCTTCAACTGCTGAAGCGCCCAAGGCAAGTTTCTTTGAAGTTGACGGCATCTCTATTGTCCATTTCTCTGTTACTGACACCCTAAATAACGCTGAACTTCCAACAGATCCCATATGGCTAATAGCTGGTCTCAATACAGAAAGAATCATTTCAAATGCTGAGGGATCTCGTTTAGAAGGAGCGGACTTCATAGTGGTAAGCGTTCACTGGGGAGAAGAATATATCTCTACTTTAAGCACGCACCAAGAAGAAACAGTGATTGAACTTTTAGACTCAGAACACATTGATTTAGTTATTGGTCATGGCACCCATGTCCCACAATCAATTATTTTCCATAATGAGAAATACGGGATCGCAGGGCTAGGGAACTTTCTTTCTAACCAGCCTGGAGATGAAAGAAGACGATGCAACGAATGCCCTCCGGCCACACAGGATGGAATGATTGCTTGGTTAGAAATCGAGGAAAATGAAAATGGGAAATTCCTTATCGTAGAAGCCTCTTACTATCCAACCTGGGTTGATCGTTCTACTTATGAAATCATCCTTTTAGGTTTATCTGATACGTCAGAACTAGATTCTGAAGCACTTTCGGCTTCAGCCAATCGAACTGCAGAGGTGGTTGAACCGATTCTCTCTAGATCTGATTCTTTACCTGAATAGTCTTAGAAACAATTCTTCTATCTCACCTTCGCTTCGATCCGAGAGATAGTCTTTAATTATTAGTTACAACGTCTTCGTTTTATTAATTTAGGCAAGTTTCGCCAAAGGAGCTCATTCGTGAATAGTTCATCTCGTGTGCACAATTTCAGTGCTGGACCATGCACGCTTCCTGTTCCGGTACTTGAAGCAGTTCAAAATGAAATGCTGAATTTTGAGAACAGCGGAATGTCTATTATCGAATCAAGCCACCGGGCTCCCGAGTACGACTCTGTTCATATGTCTGCGTTGTCGGACTTTAGATCTTTAGCTGGAGTGCCAGACGACTTTGCGATCTTATTTCTGCAAGGTGGTGCTTCACTTCAGTTCACTCAAATTCCGTTAAATCTTCTTTCAGTTGATGAGAAAGCCGGCTATCTAAATACAGGAACTTGGGGAGGGAAAGCTCTTTCAGATGCAAAATTGATGTGCTCTGCTTACGAGGCTTGGTCTGGAGCCGATAGCAACTTTTCCCGGATGCCTGATGCCAGCGAAATAGAGGTCAAAGAAGGTTCTCGTTTTCTTCACATCACCACTAACGAAACTATTGGAGGCATACAACTTCCCAAGTATCCGAAAATTGATTTTCCGATGGTCGCCGATATGAGCTCTGACTTTCTATCGCGTTCTATTGATTGGGAGTGTTTTGATCTTGTCTACGGTGGCGCACAAAAAAACCTTGGCCCTTCAGGTTTAACAATCGTCGTTGTCCGTGAAGAAATTTTTGAACGTTCAAGCCAGGTAGCTGGAGGCTACTTGGACTATCAAATACACGCGAAAGCTGATTCAATGGCGAACACACCTCCAATGTTTCCTATTTATGTAATGGGCAAAGTCCTCAAGTGGATGATTGAGGCAGGGGGCTTACCAGAATTTGAAAAACGAGCTCATGAAAGAGCCTCCGTGTTGTACGACACAATAGATAACAGTGGCGGCTGGTATCAATGCCCGGTAGATGCCAATAGCCGGTCATTAATGAACATCGTTTTTCGCTTACCTAATGAAGACCTTGAAAAGAAATTCATTACCGAAGCCAGTGACTTTGATTTAGTCAATTTGAAAGGCCATAGAAGCGTGGGAGGCGTAAGAGCGAGTGTTTACAATGCTCTTCCTTTAGAAAGCGCCCAATCTCTTGCAGATTTTATGACGTCTTTTCAGCAACAGAACGGATAGTTTCAGGCGTCTACTTCATTTGCATTGAGGATGGTCACTGTTCCCGTTTGCCCATCTACTTCAACTAGTGATCCATCTGGTATCAAATGAGTGGCATCTGTGACACTCACAACGCAAGGTAAACCAAGTTCCCTAGAAACTATTACTGCGTGACTCATCTGGCCGCCAACATTAACAATCACTGCTTCTACTGGGACGAACAGTGGGGTCCAACTGGGATCGGTATGGGGGGCGATCAGTACGTCCCCAGGTCCAATGTCTCCAGGTTCTAAAGGGTCTAGAACAACTCGTGCAATGCCTTTAGCTTTTCCAGCGCATCCTGGAATGCCTTCAAGGGTCTCTCCTGATTTCAGAGCCGTTCTTACTATTTCTTTTCTTTTCTCCCAAGTTTCAATTGGAGGCAACTCTCCCGAAAAGCAGAAAGGCGGAACAAGTTCTGAAAGTGCTTCACGAGTGGCCTTTCTCTCTGAAATGATTTTTTTCATGGTTTCGGGGGTTTGCAGAAATGCATCCATTTCCTCTAGACGAATGAACCAAAGGTCATCCACTTCTCCCCCGCTTCGTTGACTGACCCTCTGACCCAACTCTCTTAAGGCAAGTCGGCATTGATGAATCATGTCAATAAGAACTGTCTTTGATTTTTCTCTTGCTTGACTGTAATTAACCGCGCATTCATAAAATCGATCAAATCGACTGTGCAAAATCCTGCTTAAGTTACTTTTTGCGGATTGAACAGCTTCTTCTCTTTCTTTGGATAAACGCTCTGTACGTAAATTTGGCGCTCTGTTGTCATCTGCTTGACGCATCCGATCAATGATGGTTAAAGGCATATACGGGTTTGTCCCCCATACTTCACAAGCTATTTCCCACTCATTAGGTCCCCTGCTTCCAAACTTTTTTAAGAAATCTGTAAATTTCTCATTGAAATCTTTAGCTTCTGGTTCTGCTTTTAACCGATCTTCTAATCCACTTAGTCCTTCGTCGAAACAGGCAGAGAGAGAAGAAGAGTTCCGAACAAGGCGGCTGAGGTCCCAAAGAGCGAAAGATGGGGCGGCGGACTCTACATCCCCTATCCCCCCTAGCATCGGTAACGCTAGTGATTCATCGCCCAATTTATTTTTACACAGAGACTTTAGAAGACCTAGCCCTATCCCTGCGCCTCCTGTTATCAATAAATGATCTCGAAAAAGACGAATTTGAAGAGGGACCGAATCTAAGAAAACACTCAGCAGTTCATCTTCTGAAGCAGTGGCAAAGTCTGGGAGTTCTTTATGCCATTGAAGAGCGTCTTGTTGACCTGCTTCAAGTTCGGAAAGTTTCTTGCCGAATAGAATGGAAAGGGCGTAAAGAACCATTTTCATGCTGCACCACAGATTCCGATCTCCTCTTTGGGTTTCGTGCGGAGGGGCAAGATTTTCTGACCCGAGGTAAGTTGCATCCGTTTCTTCTACGGTTGTTCCAGCAGTTCTGACAGCAATCACTCGAGAAGCGGAAAGATTTATGTAGGTGTACCCACCAAAAACTCCACCAAAAATGTCGGCTTCCTCTTGAAGTTCTTTTTCTGTCATCGCTCCAATAACTCGTACAGAGTCTGTGAACGGATCTCCATTGATTAACCCCGGTAAAGACGTCGACAGTGGATAGACGACTTCTGGGTAAACTTCTCCCGAATTTCCCCTTGTATATACGGGAAATCTCTTACTTGAAGTGCCGTGTACATAAGGGCCTAAACCTAAGTCAACAAAATCTAACAGTGGATTTGCCATACCCATCACGGTAGTAGATAACGTTTAGTGATTAGAGTTCGGGATTCATGAAAGTTTTCGGGTGAACTGCTTTGTCTAATCAATTTGATCGGTTTAAATGGTTGGCTGCCCCGCTACTAATCTTTGCTGTTCAGTTCTCGATGTTTCGCGCTCCACTTGGTGTGATTATTAATGGAGCTGTATTGGGCCTGATTACGGCCCTTGTCGCGCTTGCGATGTTTCTCATCTACCGATCTAACCGTGTTTTGAACTTCGCACAAGGTGAATTCGGACTGATACCTGCAGTTTTAGCGGTGATGCTAATCGTTGAGTCTGGTTGGCCTTGGTTAGCTGCTCTACTTGTAGGCGCAGTAGCAGCTGGTTTACTGGGGGGCGCTACTGAGTTTTTAATAATACGTAGATTCTTTCGCGCTCCTCGGCTTATTTTGACCGTAGCCACCCTTGGTTTAGCCCAAATTCTCGCTTTTAACGCATACCGGATGCCGGTGTGGTGGGATGCAAGGGTTGTTTCGCAAAGAATAGATTCACCTCTCGGTTGGGTCTGGGATGTGGGTCCTGTGCGTCTGAGCGCAGATCATCTTCTTGTATTAATTATTGTCCCGCTCGTTCTTTTATTTATAGGTGCCCTGCTGCGTTATACCAATCTTGGAATAGCCGTGCGTGCCGCAGCCGAGCTTCCCGATAGAGCTGTTTCTCTTGGGATACCTGTAAAGAGTGTCCATACTCTTATTTGGGGAATTGCAGGATTTCTTGCTTTTCTCGCCCTCTTCCTCCGTGCGGGAGTCATTGGTTTACCCGTAGGTGGCTCACTGGGCTTTGGTTTACTTCTACGAGCCTTAGCTGCTCTTATGATTGGACGACTCAGTCACCTTCCAACGGTTCTTGTCTCTTCAATTGCCTTAGGGATTCTCCAACAAGGAATTGACTGGAATCAAGATAACTCTTTTCTAGGTAACGCATTGATGGCGGCAGTGATTATTGCGGCTTTGGTTCTGCGTCGAGATAGGAAACAACGCGGAGAAATGACACATGAAAGTCTTTCTCTTATCGGTGATATACGCAGGCTCCCTTCGGCCCTTAACCAACTCTGGGAAGTCAGGATTCTGAAATTTCTCGCAATAGTTGGCTGTATTGGTTTGTCTTTCTGGTTACCTCGTGTATTGGAAACTCAAGACGTTCTTCGCCTCTCCTATCTGTATCTCTTTGTAATTGTCCTACTTTCTTTAGTGATCCTTACCGGCTGGGCGGGACAACTTTCTCTTGGCCATATCGCTTTCTTGACAGTAGGTTCAGTCCTTGGCGCTTACTTCACTCAGGAAATGGGATTTGACCTGCTTCTAGCTGTTCCTGTCGCTGGTTTAGGCGGCGCGGTCGCTTCTCTCTTTGTTGGGCTACCTGCTTTAAGGCTTCGCGGCTTATACCTTGCCGTGACTTCATTAGCTTTTGCCGTAGCCACTACTTCCTACCTTCTTAACCCACGATTCTTCTCTTGGATACCGCAAGGACGCATAGAACGTCAACCGCTACTAGGAAGGATTGACTGGTCCTCTTCTTTCGCTATGTATCACGTCAGCCTTATAGCTCTTATTCTAGTTTTCTTCGCTATTTCAGGAATTCGAAATAGTAGAACTGGACGAGTGCTTTTAGCCATGAGAGATAACGAATCTGCTGTCGCTGCTTATGGGATAAGCCCAACTAAAGCAAAATTGGTGGCTTTCGCTATATCAGGATTTTTTGCTTCAACAGCTGGAGCTCTCGTGGTTCACCATCAGCAAGCTCTAGTAGTTGAATCAAATGATCATTGGCAAAGTATTGACCTCTTTGTTGCTGCAGTAGCTGGCGGTATAGGTTCGGTAATTGGCGCTGTTCTAGGAGCTCTCTACTACTGGGGCGGAGTGTGGTGGCTTCCCGGCAATTGGAGGCTCTTAGTTCTTGGCGGCGGCGTTCTAGGCGTCTTACTTATTCTTCCTGGAGGAATGGCAAGCGGTCTTTACCAGATACGTGATGCTGCAGCCCGAAAACTTGCACTCCGCCATGGCATCGACGCCCCTGGTTTCACCCACGACTCTCACGATGAAAAGGTCACATAATGGCGGCTAATGAGAAACCAATGGTGAAAGGCTTCATAGAAACTGTGAAGCACCCAATTGCCTCTATACGCTCCGTCGGTCGAGGAGGTTCTCTTTATGGGCTCCTTATCATTTTTGGATTTAACGCGGTAGATGAACTAGATAGAGCCGCTTTCGACATTCTCGCTCCTGAAATCAGAGATGAATTCAATCTCGGATTCCAAGGCCTACTAACCATTATTGCCGTTGTGGCCGCCGCCTCTCTCGCCCTTCAGGTTCCAATAGCAGGATTTGCTGACCGTCACTCAAGAGTTCGATTAGCCATAGTCGGCGCCTTAGCATGGTCGCTCTTTTCATTTTCTACTGGACTGGCAACTGGAATTATTTTCCTTGCTTTCGCCCGCTCTGGATCTGCTATCGGTAAAGCTGTAAACGACCCGACACATAACTCTCTTCTTGCGGACTGGTTCCCTCCTGCAGATCGGCCAAGAGTCTTTGCTTTCCATCGATCCGCTAATCCAGTCGGTGCCACCATCGGCGCTCTTGCTGCGGGTCTACTCGCTTATTACTTTGGATGGAGAGCGCCATTCTTTGTATTAGCAATCCCCACTTTGATCTTGGTGTTTCTTGCTCTCCGTCTTCGAGAACCAAGCCGAGGAGCCCAGGAACGTAAAGCCATAGGCGCGGACAAAGACGCTATCTACCTTGAAGAACATCCGCCTTCTTATTCCGAAGGATGGCGAATGGCATGGAAAATAGGTGTACTACGAAGAATCTTTGCTTCTATGCCTTTCCTTACGATTGCTTTTGTTGGATTCAACTCTCTAAATATTCTCTTCCTTGAAGAAATTTTTAGTCTTGATGTTCGAGAGCGCGCAATATTTACTGCCGCTTTAGCACCTCTTAGCATTATCGGTCTTGTAATCGGAGCCAGAATCTCTGGTCGTTTAATAGAAAGAGACCCAGGTCTTGTTCTTCGATTCCTTGCTTTAACTTCAGTAGTTATAGGAGGATTAGCGGCCGTTTACGCTTTGTCCATAAACCTTTCTATGGCTTTCATTTCCGCAGCGTTGATAATCATCGCAGGAGCCATCTTAGGTCCAGGAATTCTCGTTGTTTTGTCAATGGCAGCTCCACCACGTGCCAGATCAATGGTTTTCTCTATTAGCTCATTATGGATACTTCCCGGCTTATTGATCCTCCCTCTAGTCGGTTGGATAGCAGATACATGGGGAATTCGTTACGGAATGATCACGCTTCTTCCCATAGGGTTAATCGGCGGATTAATTCTCTCTTCAGCAGGCCCAATTATCAGTGCAGACATTAAAGATGTTTGGCAAACCACAGCTGCGCGTTCCGAAGTTCTCCTTGCCAGAAAAAGAGGCGAAGAAAAAGTTCTTATGTGCAAAGGGCTAAACGCCGGCTACGGCAATGTGCAAGTTCTTTTTGATATTGATTTTGAGGTAGAAGCGGGTCAAATAGTTGCCTTACTCGGCACCAACGGAGCTGGAAAGTCAACACTACTCAAGGCAATATCAGGGATCGTAGAAGCTGATAGCGGAGCGATACTACTTGATGGGCGAGATATCACCCATGCTCCACCAAACGAAATAGCTGCGCATGGAGTGACTCAACTCCCCGGCGGAGCTGGCATCTTCCCTTCTTTGACTGTCGCTGAGAATCTTCGAGCAGCTTCTTGGCTTAATCGAAGTTCCGCTTCTAAGAACTGGGACGAGCACCATAAGAGGGCGTTGGACAACTTTCCTATGCTGGCTGACCGTTTAGAAGACGATGCAGGAGATCTTTCCGGCGGCCAACAACAAATACTGGGCTTAGCTATGGCATTTCTTTCGCAACCACGGCTCCTCATGATAGATGAACTCTCTCTTGGTCTCGCTCCGGTAATCGTTGAAGAGCTCCTACCTAAACTCCAAGATCTAGCTAAAGAAGGAGTGACCATCGTCTTAGTGGAACAATCAGTGAACGTTGCTCTTACAGTCGCCGATACTGCTTACTTTATGGAAAAAGGCGAAATCAAATTTCATGGAGAGACCGCTGAACTGCTTGAGCGCCCAGATGTCCTCCGATCAGTTTTCTTAGAAGGAGCTACAGCAGGTCTTGATAGATCTAACCAAGAAGCTGAAAATCTTGAAGAAGTCTTCACTGACACAGAGAAAGAGTCAGAAAGTTCAGCGAGCCCTGAAACTGAACCTGTTCTTGAAGTTCACGGTATGAGCCGATCTTTTGGTGGCATAACAGCCGTCAACAACGTAAGTTTTCAAGTTGGACCAAAAGAGATCCTTGGTTTCATCGGGCCAAATGGAGCGGGAAAAACAACGTTGTTTGATCTAATCGGCGGATTCACCGAATCAGATAGTGGGAAAGTATCTCTTGCCGGTAGATCCATTCACCAATTAACTGCTGCTAATCGATCTCTCCGCGGTCTCGGTCGATCATTTCAAGATGCCAGACTCTTTCCCGCATTAACAGTTGAAGAGACTATTGCCGTTGCCCTTGATCGGTGGACCACCTCTCAAGATCCTGTTTCCGCAGCCCTTCATCTCCCCAATTCTTTTGATAGCAACCGAAAAGTTACTGCTCGAGTAAACGAACTAATTGAATTAATGAATCTAGGTGCCTTTAGAACAAAATTCGTCCATGAACTATCTACAGGCACTCGACGAATTGTTGATCTCGCAATGGTTGTGGCCCATCGGCCAATTGTCGTATTACTAGATGAACCTTCTAGCGGAATTGCGCAAAAAGAAGCAGAAGCTCTCGGACCAGTTCTAGAGAGTTTACGTAGTGAAATGGGATGTGCTTTAGTCATTATCGAACACGATATTTCCTTACTTCGCTCTGTGGTTGACCGGATGATTGCTTTAGATCAAGGTGCTGTAATAGCAGAAGGTAACCCCGCAGTGGTATTGAGGCACCCAACTGTCGTATCCTCTTATTTAGGAACAGATTTGTCAGTAATAAACCGATCAGAATTTTAAAATAGTTTGAAAATAGGGGGATTATGGAACCGGCACAAGAAAAGTCTTCACGAGCGACTACGGCGAGAAGATGGGGTCCAATAGCAGCAATTATTATCGCTGCTGTCGTCGTCGTAGTTATTCTCGTGGCTACACCATCTAACGATGAAAAGAATAATGAAGCCAGCTCGGCAACCACAACAGTGGCAGAAGAAACATCGTCTCCCACTACAACTATGGCTGATTCTGATTCAGAATCTGAAGCAGGATCGGAATCTGAGTCTGAGTCAGAATCTGAGGAACCTGCGGTCACTACTACTACAGAAGCGAAGATCGGAGGCCCCTCCTACACCATTGATCCAAACACTGAAAGCCCGGAAGGTGTGCTTAGCTATCCAAGAGCAGAAGAAATGGGCATTGCCGACACCATTGACTGGGGAGATCGTTGCGATACCGAAACCGGACAAGTTCGAATCCCTTGGTTCTTCCGTATTCCTTGCTGGATGCCTTTTGAGGGCGACAACGGTGGAGCAACAGATAATGGAGTAACAGAAGACACGATAAGGATTGTCTACTGGACTCCGCAAGATAACGATCCAGTAATGGCTTACATAACGGACGCCATCATGAACGATGACACTAACGCTGACGTCGAAGACACACTAAATAAGTTGATTGAATATTATGAAACTTATTATGAGACTTACGGTCGTTCTGTAGATTTAACAGTCATGACCGGCTCTGGTCTTGTACTGGATCCCATTTCTGCTCGAGCTGATGCAGTACGTATCGCTGAGGAAATTGATCCTTTCATGGTTTGGGGTGGCCCAGCGCTGACTACCGCTTTTGGTGATGAACTAATGGCTAGAGGTATCGCGTGTTTCGCCTGCGGATTAGGCGGAGATGCAGAAGACTATGTGGCGCGGCATCCAAATGGCTGGTCATTAACAATGAGTGGTGAACAGGCAATTCTTCTGGTAGCTGAATACATTGGGAAACGCGTAGCGGGATATAACGCTGTTCATGCCGGAGATTCAGATATGCATGACCAAGAGCGTGTCTTTGGGATTGTTTATGAAGGAACGGGAGAGAACGCTGCTGACCTAAACGCAGGCTTCCGAGAGGCTCTTGGAGGATACGGTGTTGAAGTCGCGGAGTCCATCTCTTACAACTTGGATCCAGCAACGATGCAGGAAACCGCTACTAACACCATCGCTAAATTAAAAGCTTCCGGTGTAACTTCCGTAATATTGCAAGCTGATCCGGTTGCTCCGCGAGACTTCACTCGTGAAGCAACCGCTCAAGGTTATTTCCCGGAGTGGATCATTGGAGGTTCAGTTCTGGTTGACACAAATGTATTTGCCCGAACCTACGACCAAGAACAGTGGGCTAATGCATTCGGTCTTTCCACTCTTGGCACCCCTGTGCAAGAGGGAGAAGAAGGAAACGTCAATAGGTATGAATGGTTCCATGGTGAAGAAGCCGCAGCGGCCGACACCATCGGCGTCATAGATCCTTATCCAGCTCTCTTTTATTCAATTCTCTCCGCCACTGGTCCAAATTTGACCATGGAAAACTTCGCCGACGTGATGCTGACTTTTGAACCAACAACTCGCGGAGTTACTGTTCCGTCGATCTCTTTCGGATACTCCGGACGGTGGCCAGAACATCTTGAACCTGATTATCGGGGTATTGACGACATCACTGAAATTTGGTGGGATGCTGACGCAGTTGGTGAAGACGATTTAGGAGTTTCAGGCTCAGGAATGTACCAGCATGTTAATGGCGGGGAACGTTACCTCTTAGGAGAATTCCCTGAAGCAGAGACGGAAGTGTTTAATTCTGACAACTCGATAACTATGTTCATGCAAACACCAGAAGCAGAAGCTTCGCCTTATTATGAACCTTTATCACCTGCTGCTAATAATTAAGAGGAACCGTGAAGCTTCACCCTTGGAATGAAAATTTTTCTTGGGAAAAAACTGAACGAGAGAATTACTTGATCCTTAGCGAGGAACAAGTAAGCGACTTTCATGAGCATGGTTTTGTTCTGGTTGAGGATGTTCTTGATCTTGAATTTCTTTCTAAAGTAACGGAAGATTTAGATGCAATTGAATCTTCTATGGAAGATTTTTTGAGAACGTTGCCTGATGAACGACTAACTATTGCAGAAGCTGATGCAATAGTTTTCTCCATACATGCAGTTACTGTTTCAGAAGCTGCTCGTGAGTTTGCCCGTCATCCGGTTTTTGCCAAAATCTGCCATGACCTCGTGGGAGACAATGTTCGTCTTTATTGGGATCAACT
>CATISD010000081.1 GCA_949538625.1 Acidimicrobiales bacterium AG-410-I20 | reverse complement strand
GGAATAGTTAAATTATCTACCACTGCTCTGACATGGAGCCCTGTTCCTCCCACTAATAAAGCTTTCTGCTCTCGCTCTTCAATATTCGTTAAAGAATTTTTAGCAGCTTCTTGAAATTGTGAAACTGAAAATTCTTCAGTGGGTTCAGCAATATTAATTAAATGGTGTCGAACTTCTTTTTGCTCTTGCTCTGAAGGAGTCGCGGTTCCAATATCCATGCCTTTGTAAATAGCCATTGAATCCATAGACAAAATTTCAGCTATGGGCCGTTTTCTTGCAATCTCAATAGCCAGCGAAGACTTGCCTGAAGCGGTGGTTCCTAGAAGAGCCAAATGACCATTTAAACAGGTCATGAAGTTAGGCCGAAGCTACGGGGATGCGGCGCCGATGTTTAGCGGGAGCTGTAACTTCAATTAATTCACCCAGTAAATAATGCCCAGCAGCATCTGTTATCTGAATATTTGCATAAGCCCCAATAGTGAGATCCTTTGAAGACTCTAAGTGGACTAATTTATTTTGTCGTGTGCGACCAGTGATCTGATTAGATTTTCGTTTTCCTGGTTTTTCAATAACGACTGATTCAACTTTGCCAACTCTGTTTTGATGAGCTAACGATGATGATCGATTGATAACCCTTCGGAGCCGTTCGTAGCGTTCAACGCAAACTTCATGATCTACATACCGATCAGTCATTTCAGCTGCCTCAGTGCCTGGTCGTGGCGAAAAGATAAATGTATATGCAGAATCAAACCCTACTTCAGCCGCAAGTTCAAGCGTTTGTACAAAATCTTCTTCGGTTTCTCCTGGGAAACCAACAATTATGTCGGTAGTGACTGCCAAGTCGGGAATTTGTGCTCGTGCTTCACTTAGTTTCTCTAAATACCTTTCAGCGGTATAACCGCGATGCATGCTTGCAAGTATGCGATCACTGCCAGACTGTAAAGGTAAATGTAGATGTTCGCAGACTTCAGGAACCTCTGCCATGGCAGTAATCGTTTCTGGCCGCAAATCTTTGGGGTGTGGGCTGGTATACCGTACACGCTCAATTCCATCAAGTTCTCCAACAGCGCAAAGTAGGTCGGCGAACAAAGGTCGTGGTCGACGATTTACATCGGATGCCCATAGTTCACCTACTTCAAAATGGTCTGTTGGGCTTGCATCTTCTTTACGTAATTTCATAGTTAGATCTCGCCCATAAGAGTTTACGTTTTGACCCAGCAAAGTAACTTCTGTCACTCCATCAGAAGCCAAACCCTTCACCTCATCAATCAATTGACCAAATGGGCGGCTGATTTCAGGACCACGAACAGCAGGAACTATGCAGAACGCACATGAATTATCACAACCAATTTGCAAAGTAACCCAAGCGGTATGGTCTTCTTCTCGACGAGTTGGTAACGCTGATGGAAACAGATCAGCGTCCTCTTGTACAACTTCTTCAAGAATTTCTATGACAGGACCGTTTTTGCGAGCTTCATCTAACAAATCAACTGCTCGATGAACATTATGGGTGCCAAAAACTACGTCAACATGTCCAGCTCTTTGCTGAATAATTTCACGGTCTTTTTGTGCCAGGCATCCGGCTACAGCGATCTGCATATTTGGACGCTGTTCCTTCAAAGTCTTTAGGTTTCCTAAGGCTCCGTAAAGTTTGTTGTCAGCGTTTTCTCGAATGCAACAAGTATTTAGAACTATTACATCTGCCTCGTCTTCTGCGTCAGCAAGTGTAAGTCCGTCTGCTTCTAAAAGTCCTGCTATACGTTCGCTATCATGCTCATTCATCTGACACCCATAGGTCCGAACGGCATACGTTCGCGGAAGTAATGATTCTGAGTTTTCGCTCATTCTTTTAGGTTACGCAGGCAAAGATACACGACCACCAATAAATACAGACTTTCAATGACTTCTTTGTGTTTAAGTAGAAGCTATATCTTTACTAGTAGATATAGCAGATCACTCATCAAGGCTTATCGGGATGTCATCTACTTCAGTAAATTCGTCCGTTGCGTCAATTTCTTCTTCTGCTTCTGGAGCGACTTCTCGCCAAACGCGATCTGTGATTTCCATCATCACTTCAGGGTTGTCAAAGAGAAATTTTTTGGCATTCTCTCGACCTTGACCAAGTTGTTCTCCTTCGTAGGTGTACCAGGCTCCAGATTTTTTGACAATGTCTAGGTCTACGCCTAAATCAATGACAGAACCTTCGCGGCTTATGCCTTGCCCGTACATAATGTCAAATTCTGCTTGGCGGAAGGGAGGAGCTACTTTATTTTTAACTACTTTCACTCTTGTTCTATTCCCTACAATATCCAGACCATCTTTTAAGGCTTCAATGCGTCGAATATCAAGTCGCACTGAGGAATAAAATTTGAGTGCTCTACCGCCCGGAGTTGTTTCCGGAGATCCAAACATGACTCCAATTTTTTCTCTCAATTGATTTATGAAAATACATATTGTTTGAGACCGATTCAGATTTGATGCAAGTTTTCGTAAAGCTTGCGACATTAAACGAGCCTGAAGGCCTACATGAGCATCACCCATATCGCCTTCTATCTCAGCTTTCGGAGTTAAAGCTGCGACTGAGTCAATAACTATGACATCAAGTGCTCCTGAACGGACAAGCATGTCTGCTATTTCAAGAGCTTGTTCTCCTGTATCTGGTTGTGAAATGAGTAACTCATCAACATCAACCCCGATTGCTCTTGCATAAGTCGGATCCATTGCATGTTCAGCATCAATGTAGGCGCAAACCCCACCGTTTCGTTGAGCTTCTGCAACTACGTGAGTTGCCAGGGTAGTTTTACCGGAACCTTCTGGGCCATAAATTTCAACTACCCTTCCGCGAGGTAATCCACCAACGCCTAAAGCCAAATCAAGAGACAGCGCTCCAGTCGGAACTGTTTCTATAGCCATTGAGGATTTATCACCCATTTTCATAACAGCGCCAGCACCAAATTGTTTTTCAATTTGGCCAAGTGCCATATCAAGTGCTTTGCCTCTTTCAGCAGCATCTGCTCCGATTTCCGGAACTGTCTTATTTGCTTTGCTATTTTTCTTTGTCATAAGGACTCCAATCTTGTCCGATTCCTAATATCTGTTAATTAAGAATCTAGGAAGTGGGTGT
>CATISD010000080.1 GCA_949538625.1 Acidimicrobiales bacterium AG-410-I20 | reverse complement strand
CACGATATTGGAGTGACTGTGAGCGAAGAGAATTTTGAACGATTCACAAATTGTGCAGTAGAGGTTCTTTCAGTAGACCCGGCGCAAGTAACCATGGAAGCAAGCTTTGCAGACGATCTTGATGCGGACAGCCTTGATCTAGTAGAGCTGGTCATGGCTCTTGAAGAAGAGTTTGGCGTTACTGTTGAAGAAGAGGAACTTGAAGGCATCACCACCATTGGCGCTGCCTTTGAATTAATAACCAGCAAGCTCTAATGGATAAACGGCGAGTAGCCGTCACTGGCCTTGGAGTAGTTTCATCGTGCGGTGTAGGCATAGATTCTTTTTGGGATGGTCTTTGCGCCTCCCCTACAATTGGTGATCGTCGTGTAAATGACTTTGACCCGGGACCACACTTCGAGTCCCCTAAAGAGGTTCGGCGAAGCGATCTTTGTACGCAATTTGCCATAGCAGCTGCCGATATGGCGTTTGAAGATTCTGGTCGACCTGAATTAGATCCTTATCGGATGGGAGTAATGCTCGGAACTGGCATTGGAGGCATTTCCACTTTAGAGGACCAAATGCGAGTGATGATAGAGAAAGGCGGAAGAAGAGTCTCGCCATTCATGGTTCCTATGATGATGGCTAATGCGGCACCGGCAGCCATTTCCATGAAATACAATCTTTGTGGGCCCGCAGAGAACGTGTGCACAGCTTGTGCAGCCGGAACTCACGCTATAACAAACGCTGCGCGACTTATAGCCACAGGCCGTTGCGATCTCATGGTTGCTGGTGGTTCAGAAGCTGCATTTACTGAAATAGCTGTATCTGGTTTCACTAACATGACTGCGTTTTCTTCAAGTGGAATTTCACGACCATTTGACGCTGAAAGAGACGGCTTTGTTATGGGCGAAGGCGCTGGGGTATTGATACTGGAAGATTTTGAAACCGCAGTCAAAAGAGGAGCAGACATTTATGCCGAAATTCTTGGTGGTGCAAGTACCGCCGATGCTCATCACATCACTGCTCCGGCACCTGGTGGATCCGGAGCAATCAACTGCATGAAATTAGCTATAGAAGATGCCGAATTAACACCCGATCAAATTGGCCATATAAACGCTCATGGAACATCTACTCCGTTAAACGACATGGCAGAAGCCCAAGCAATGTCAGAAGTATTTGATTCACCCGGACCTTTGGTGACTTCAACTAAAGGCATCACTGGTCATGCATTGGGGGCAGCAGGAGCCCTAGAAGCAGTTGCCGTAGTTTTAGCTATCCAGAAGGGTCTGATTCCTCCGACGGCAGGTTTTTCTTCCCCTGATCCTGAAATGCCCTCAATTAACCTCGTAACTGATCAACCAAGAGAGTGGAAAGTTTCACCTGCGATGTCAAACTCTTTTGGTTTCGGTGGACATAACGGATCTGTAATCATTGGTCCAGTCGAGTAACTTTTCTTTTCCGCAGCATCAAGAAAACGCGAAAAATAGTTCACACTCACACGCTCGTTCACCATTCACCTTTGCGCTTCCAGTTCCCTTGCCCGCTCGTGTTGATACGCGATCTAGAGTTACAGAAAGGTCCAATCGGTCACCCGGAATAACTTGTCTTCGGAATCGCACTTTGTCTATTCCTCCGAATAAAGCTAAACGACCAGAAAATCTATCATCACTAAGTAACGCATAGGCGCCGAGTTGAGCTATAGATTCACACTGTAGAACCCCAGGTAAAGTTGGTCGCTCGGGAAAATGACCAGTGAAAAAATCTTCTTCTCCCGTCAAGTCCCAAAAACCAGTTGCGGTGACTCCTGGTGTCAACGACGTCACCTCTGTAAGAAACAAAAATGGAGGTCTATGCGGAATCACTTCTATGGGGGGAGGGAAAGACATTAGTGTCACCGTATTTGAAGCACGCCAAAAAGTGGTATGCCGGGGTCATTTTCATGCCCCGGCACCACACAAAACTTGATTTCAAATGAAATCAAAATAATTTAATTGCCTTTACCAGCAGCCTTAAGCTTCGATCCTGCTTTTACTTTTACAGCAGTACTTGCTGGTATGTGCATCTCTGCGCCAGTAGAAGGGTTACGACCCATACGTGCAGCACGCTCTACTTGTTCAAATGATATCCAGCCAGGAACATTCACTTTACCGCCACCGCGTACACAGCCAGCAACAGCGTCCATCATTGCATCTAGGCAAGCTCCGGCATCCTTTTGGGATACACCAGCTCCTGCAGCCATGGCTGCAATCAGCTCACTCTTGTTCATTGACCACTCCTTATTTTGTATCGGGGTGACTAAACACCCCTGGTCAAATAACACGCGACACGGTTTTCACTGCAATGTCAAGCATTTAGGCCTATTTGACAGCCAAAAATCGCTGAAAACCCAATGTTTTTTGACTTTTCTCGCCAATTACGGGTAATTCAAGGCAAATTACAAGATCAAACCTGTTTCGTTCTTATTAATCATGTGCTCTGCAGCACTCGCAAAATAAGCCAAAACACTCTCTTCAAGCTCCACCGGCAGTCCACCAGCCATTACTGCTTTTGTCATGTGCGATAACCACGCTTCACTCTCCGCCGCCCCAATCGCAAAAGGCATATGACGCATACGGAGTTGTGGATGTCCCCGTAATCCCTCGTAATCGCGACCTCCTCCCCAGTACTGCTGCAGGAAAAGGGTAAGCCATTTTTTTGAGTCAGTAAGATCTTCCGGATACATCGGACGCAAAATAGGATCTGAAGCAACCCCGTCATAAAATCGCTCAACCAAATCAACAAACCATTGGTCCCCAACTACTGAATGCAAAGTTTGCTTGTTATTTTCTTCGTTAGAGGACTGATTCATCTAATGCTGTCCGAAATTCTCTCACTAGCGAACCGACTTTTTCCGGATCTCCTTCTTTGAGCATTCGCTCAACCACTGCTGACCCAACAACAACACCATCACTCTCTTTAGACGCTTGCACAGCTTGGCCTGGAGTGCCTATCCCAACACCTACCAAGACTGGAAGGTCGGTAACTTTTTTTAGGCGAGTAGCGATTTCTATAGCGCTCGAAGAAAGTTCTTCTCGAACTCCAGTTACTCCAAGTAGCCCCACACCATAAATGAACCCCTTTGATTTCTCACAAATAATTGGGAGACGTTCATCTGGAGCAGTAGGGGCAGCCAGCAAAATTGTTTCTATTTTCTCCTCATCGGCAGCTTTTATCCAAGGTTCAACTTCTTCCAGCGGTAAATCCGGAAGGATGCAACCTGATATTCCAGATTGAGCAAGTGAGGAAGCAAACCTTTCCAATCCCATTGATGCCGCAATGTTGTAGTAAGTCATTACGGCCATTGGCGTAGGACTCTCTATTCGCTTAACTCGATCTAAAATACTGATAGGCGTTGCCCCTGCAGCCAACGCCATATCATTAGCGCTCTGTATAGTCGGGCCATCCATCACCGGATCTGAAAACGGAATCCCTATCTCAATCACATCGGCTCCAGCTGCAGATACTTCTTCAACTGTTGATTCGAAATGATCATCTAACCCGCCGGTTAAATAAACAACTAACGATTTTTTTCCATTTTTCCTGTTAGAAAGCAACGCTTCTTCTATCGATTTACCCATCTTCTTTATTTTCTTTTAAGACTTCCATCATTTGTGCTACGTCTTTATCGCCACGGCCAGAAAGATTAAGAAGAACGGTTTTCCCTTTTAAAGATTCCCGTTCACGCGATACCCAAGCAAGGGCATGTGCAGGCTCCAACGCAGGAATTATTCCCTCTGTTCTACTTAATAATTGGAAAGCTTCAACAACTTCTTGATCGGTTACCGACTCATATCGCGCTTTCCCACTGTCAGCCAAATAACTGTGCTCCGGCCCTACTCCTGGATAATCTAGACCCGCACTTATTGACTCAGCTTCTAATACTTGACCAAACTCATCTTGCATGAGGAAAGATCTCGATCCATGCACTACTCCAGGCACTCCCCTGCCTACGGCTGCTCCTCCAGACGGCTCAACTCCAACAAGTTCGGCTTCGGAATCAGCAAACCCAGAAAAGATCCCTATTGCATTTGAGCCGCCGCCCACACACGCCACCACCACATCGGGTACTTTGCCTAGTCGTTCTTCACTTTGCACTCGAGCTTCTTTCCCTAAAACTTCATGGAAAGTCCTTACCATCCAGGGATATGGATGAGGCCCCATAACAGAGCCGAGGCAATAATGCGAGTCCTCGACAGTTGCCACCCAATCTCTCATCGCCTCATTAATTGCGTCTTTTAGAGTCCTACTACCCGATAGGGCGCTACGGACTTCTGCACCAAGCAATTGCATCCGAAATACATTCAGTTTTTGTCTCTCAATATCAACTTCACCCA
Source organism: Acidimicrobiales bacterium AG-410-I20 (assembly GCA_949538625.1). Lineage (GTDB taxonomy): Bacteria > Actinomycetota > Acidimicrobiia > Acidimicrobiales > MedAcidi-G1 > MedAcidi-G2B. The sequence continues at coordinate 24,834 of CATISD010000080.1, read as the reverse complement.
TATACACACAGCATTCCATTCCAAGAAGTGCTGCAGCAGTTGCAGTAGCAACGCCGTGCTGACCAGCACCTGTTTCAGCTAATAGCCGCTTCTTTCCCATTCTTTGGGCAAGCAAAGCCTGACCTAATACATTATTTATCTTGTGTGAACCGGTGTGGTTTAAATCTTCACGCTTTAAGAGGACTCGACACCCTAACTCTGTAGAAAGATTGGGGCAGTCTGTTAGCGGAGAGGGTCTACCAGCATATTCATTAAGCAGTTGGTCTAAGCGAGAGCGAAATTCAGGATCTACCCATGCTTCAATAAAAGCTTTTTCTAGTTCTAAACAAGCCGGTATAAGAGTTTCTGGAACAAATCGTCCTCCAAACTCCCCGAACCTTCCAGATCCATCAGGATTTCTCAATCCATTAATTTCTTCCAAACTCATAACTCTTCTTCCCAGTTGAATGGCCGTTCTTCTGAACTTTCATATTCTTTCGGTTCCGCTGCCCGAGCAGCTTCAATAAACGCTCGTAGTTTACGGGGATCTTTTCTTCCTGTCTCTACTTCAACTCCTGTTGCCACATCGACTCCCCATGGTTTTACCTTCTGGATTGCTATTCCAACATTTTCAGGAGTTAGTCCCCCAGCGAGAAGGATAAGACGGTTACTTGGAGCACCTTCTGCCAGCGACCAATCAAACACTTCACCTGAACCTGGAGTAGGCGAATCCAATAAAAGTATATCCGAACCATATTCATCGAATCGATTGAGTTCTGGTGAACCAGCAGGAAGAGCGCGGATGGTGACTGGAACTCTTTCGGCTATCCATTGACATTCTGCTGGCGTTTCTCGGCCATGCAACTGAACCGCTCGGAGATTGACGCGATTAACTATCTCCATGACTTTTTCTTTGCCCGCATCGCGAAATATTCCGACAGTCAGTACATCCGCAGGCAACTGTCGAGCTATATCACGTGCGCGAAGAACCGCGATCTGTCGAGAAGAAGATGGGGCGAAGTTAAAACCAACTGCGTCTGCTCCTAAAGCAGTAGCCAACAAAGCATCTTCTTCCCGAGTTATTCCACATATCTTTATGAACATAAGTTGATCACTGCCAATCTTGTTCTTCTATCTGTGCTCCACGTAATTCGGCCACTCTTCCTGGGCGATCTTCGGAACGAACCAAATACTCGCCAACCAGAACAGCCTGATAATTTACTGACTGCAGCTCTTCTATATCAGTTGGGCCTTTAATTCCTGATTCTGCAACTTTTACTACACTCTCAGGCAATAATCTTCCAATTTTCAAAGCCCTGTTCGTATCGACTTCAAAAGTCTGCAGGTCTCTCTGATTCACTCCAATGATTCCTGCTTCTACTCCCAAAGCTCGTTCCACTTCCCTCTCATCATGAACTTCCACCAAGGCATCTAAATTCAATTCATTTGATAACGCTAAAAAGTCTTTGAGTTCATAATTATCTAAAGCTGCCACTATTAGAAGAACTGCGTCAGCCCCCATAATTCGTGCGTCGCAGATGTCACGAAGATCTACAGTGAAATCTTTTCTTAATACTGGAATTGAAGTTACCTCTCGAGCTTCTTTTAAATCGGATGACGATCCATCAAAATGTTTCTCATCAGTTAAAACCGAGAGTGCGGATGCTCCCCCTTGTTCGTATTCACGGCCAAGTTCACTTGGAGTCAGACTTTCTAATAGAGCTCCAAGTGATGGTGAGCGCCTCTTTATTTCAGCAATCACAGCAACTTCTTTATTTGGGGTATCAAGTAGTGACTTTTTGAATCCGCGTGTTGCTTCGAGTTCAGTTGTTCCCTCTACAAGGGCATCTAGCGATCTATTATCGTCTTGAGATCTACCACGATGAAAATCTAGAATTTCGTCTAAATAAGTGCCCATAAAACAAGGTTACCCATCTCTAGCGCATGCCGTTGTACATATTTATTTGCTACAACAAAGACTTTTCTTAACACGCTCCTAACACTTGTCTGGCATGATGGAGGAGTGAATGCTCGGCCGATAATAATGCTTGTAGAAGATGACCCAAATATCGCAGATTTAGTGGACCTCTATTTACGTAATGATGGATGTGATGTTTATCAAGCAGCAACTGGCACACGTGCTCTGGAAGTATTTAACCGAAGAAAGCCAGACTTAGTGATTCTCGATATTGGCCTTCCAGATGATCTAGACGGTTTTGAAATCTGTCGCTCAATTCGTGAAACTTCGGATACTCCAATAATTATGCTGACAGCACGGAACGACGAAATTGACCGGGTAGTTGGATTTGAATTAGGTACAGACGATTACGTAACGAAACCATTCAGCCCTCGGGAACTCGTTGGAAGAGTAAGAGCCGTTTTACGAAGGTCTAAGGGCCCTAGAGAGCAGTCCATACAGGTGGTCGAATTTGGAGAAATCCATGTTGACATAAACCGCGCTGAAGTCACTACCGGGAATGAGACCATCGCTCTCACTGCTCAAGAATGGGCATTACTAATTTATTTCCTTGATAACCAAGGCCAAGTTATGTCGAGACGACAAATTTTAAACGGAGCTTGGGAAGTCGATTGGATTGGCGACGAACGAACTGTGGACGTTCATGTACGTCAATTGAGGAAAAAGCTCGGATCCTCTTTTGAACTAAAAACTGTTCGCGGTATGGGATATCGGCTCAACTAATGCAACGAAGATTAGTACTCTCTTTTGTCGGAGTCGTAATCATCGGCTTGTTGATTGCTGGATTAGGAACCTTTTTCCAAGCGGGCCTTGACCGCTCTGCACATAGCCAAGAAAGATTACTAAATACCGCACGCTCAACAACCGCATTCCTTTCTGAAAGTCTTTTAGATAGACGGCCGATCAGTAGAGAAAAAATTCGTGCCCTTACAGAGACTGCGAGAATAAACGAATACGGAATTATAGTCTTCAATCCAAATACTGATCAGAAGACAGTGATTTCTAATCTGCCCTCTGGAGTAAGTGAAAACAAACTTGACTTCAAATCTTTAACGGAACGAGGTTACCTTTCAGGTACTCAAGATGGAAAAGTTTGGGTGGCTGCTATCGCTGACAAAAACCTTGAGAATGGAGCAATCACGGCTGTCGTCCTTTCTGACGACTTAGACGATCCTTTGGGAGACGCAGATCGATGGTTTCTTATAGCAGCCGTATTCGCTATCTGCCTTGCAGTAATAGTTGCCATATGGCTTGGTAAGAGATTTTCTGGACCGATCATAGATGCTGCTAAAACAGCAAGAAGTCTGGCATCTGGAGACTTGTCGGCGCGGCTTCCAGAGTTGCCTTCTGGCGCAACAGAAGAAGCTACTGATCTTGTCCGTGCCATCAATTCCATGGCCGAATCAATGGAGAGAGCCCGTGGAGTTGAGCGACAATTTCTTTTATCAGTTTCTCACGACTTGCGAACACCAATGACTTCCATTCAAGGCTATGCCGAAGCAATTATTGACGGGGCCACTAACGACCCTAAGCACGCTGGTGAGGTAATACTTGCCGAATCTCGACGCCTGGATCGCCTTGTTAGTGATTTGCTTGAGCTTGCTCGGCTTGACGCAAGGCATTTCAAACTTCTCATCTCAAGGATAGATCTTTCTAATGCGGCGAAAAAGTCAGTAGAGGGGCTTCGTATCGCAGCTTCAAATTCAGGCATTGACTTAGTCATATCTTCATCCTCTCTTCCGCTGTATATAGACGGAGATATTGACAGAGTTGGGCAAGTTGTCGGGAACCTTCTTGAAAACGCTATTCGATATGCAGATTCGAAAGTTGTTGTGGCAGTACGAGAATCTGAGTCACACGTTGAACTTTCTGTCGCCGATGATGGGCCGGGAGTAGAAAAAGAGGACCTACCATATGTCTTTGAAAGGCTGTACGTCTCCCGCCATCAACCAGAAGAGCGTGAGTCTGGGTCCGGTCTTGGGCTAGCTATTGTCAAAGAATTGGTGACGGCTATGGGTGGAGAGGTGGAAATTATTTCTACTTCTGGATCCGGAACAACCATCAAAGTCACTTTTCCAAAGAATTAAAATTTAAATCTCTTTAACTCCTATATCAAACCCTTCGTGATTGATTCCGCTGATTTCTTTATTCGAGCGATGCCGATAACCAAGTGCACAAAAGCCTTCTTCTGTCTTAACCGAACTCGTGATTTCAGCAAACTCTTTGCCTTCATAAAAAAGAACTGCCCCAGAAACGGGTGGATCACCTTCACCGCTAAGCATCACTAAATGTTTTGGCGGACCAGCACTTCTGCTGTCTACTCGTGCTACGAGCTCTTGTCCCGTGTAACACCCCTTGGTAAAAGAAACAGATCTATCAATTTGACCTGTCGCAGCAGGAATAGTTTTATCTGTGATTTCGCTACCCATCGCTGGGATACCTGCCACTACTCTGAATTCATCCCAAACTTCTTCTGGTTGCATTCCTCCTACTTCTATTTTTTCAGAAGAAATATAATCAAATGCTTTCAAATTCGGCCACTTAACAGATAGAGGAATCAAATTTTTCAGTTCTTTGGGCGTATCATTTTCGAATCCAACATATGTCACCATGTTCATTGGTGATATTTCTAGCGTGCACTTAGTTCGTATCAGAAATCTCGACAAACGCTCTCTGACTATTTCAGCAAAGCCTGATTCCATATCAAGAAGGAAGTTTTCTTCCCCTAGGTTCGTCACTCTCAACCAGGCAACAACTTTTCCTGAAGGTTCAAGAAGAAAAGACCATTTCGAAGAATTAAGTTCAACACTCTCTACGTCTTGACTGAGTTGTCCTTGCAAGAAAGGTAAAGCATCCGGCCCAAGAACCTTAATGAAGTCTCGGCTTCTCTCTATAACCAGATTATCATTCATTGTTTCTTTGCCGTGATGCTGTCATTTTACGAGCGGCCGGTACTGCGACTAGAAGTGCCTTTGCTTTATTTTGGCATTCAAGATATTCAAGTTTGGGATCACTATCTGCGACTATTCCGGCCCCTGCTTGCACTGATGCTATACCGTCTTTGATGAGCATTGTTCGGATAGTTATAGCGGTGTCAATGTTGCCAGAAAAGTCAAAGTAGCCAACTACACCAGCATATGGGCCTCTTTTTACCGGTTCAAGTTCGTCAATTATTTCCATAGCTCTTACTTTTGGGGCACCTGAAACCGTTCCAGCGGGCAAAGTGGCTTTAAGTACATCTATCGGAGTGACCCCTTCAGCGAGGCTTCCTACTACTTGACTTGTGAGATGCATGACGTGGCTGTAGCGCTCCAAGGTCATCAGTTCTTCAACTGTCTCGGTTCCGAATTCAACTACCCTTCCGAGATCGTTTCGTGCCAAATCAACAAGCATGATGTGTTCTGCGCGCTCTTTAGGATCCTCTAGGAGTTCGCTCGCCATTCGCCTGTCTTCACTTTCAGATCTCCCGCGCCAACGCGTTCCCGCTATCGGGCGTGAAATTACTTGATTGTCTAGGAGTTGAACCATTGGTTCTGGTGAAGCTCCCACCACTGTCATTTCTTCGTAGCGCAGAAAATACATATATGGACTCGGGTTAATCTGGCGCAGTACCCGGTAAACATCAAATGGTTCTGCCTCTAATTCAAAATCAAATCTTTGAGATAAAACAACCTGAAAAATATCGCCACTAAGTATGTGCTCTCGGGCTGTTTTAACAGCCGAAGTGTAAACATCCTCCTGCATCGTTGAAGTTACTTCAGGAATCTCCTCTTCTTTCGAAGGCGGCGCCATAAGTGGCTCATCAAGTGGGCGAGCACCATCACTTGTTAATACATCAAGTCGGCTCAAAGCATCGTCATAAGCTTTGTCGATCTCGCTTTCTTCCGATTCAGAGGGCAAGAGAACGTTGACCAGCAAGAAGGCTCGTTGTCGCCAGTGATCAATTGCTACTAACTCCCCTATAACTGACATCACTGCATCTGGGAAACCACGGTCATCTTTTGGGATATTTGGAAGTGCCTCAATTTCTCTTACAACGTCGTACCCTAGGTATCCAATTAATCCGCCATGAAGAGGTGGTAACCCTTCTATTTCGGGTGATTGGTATCGCTCAAGAAGGCCTTCAAGAGCGGAAAGCATCCCATTATTCGTGTCGATCTGATGAGGGAGCTCTCCTTTGACGACTATTTCGCCTTCTTCAGATGTCAGTGTGAGTAATGGATTGCGCCCAATGAAAGACCAGCGGCCCCAAGATTCACCCCGATCAACACTTTCAAGCAGAAAGCCTTCGCCTTCTTTTACGCATCTAGCAAAAAGCGAAACTGGAGTAGTTAAATCTGCTAAAAGTTCTCGCCAAACAGGTATCACACTATGGCTACTAGCAAGTTTGTGAAATGATTGCCGGTCGGGATAAGTCACTTCTTAATCGTCGCCTTCATCAAATGGGCTAAAAAAGCAAGAATACTCGCCAGTGTGACAAGCCCCTTTGCCTTCTTGGTGGACTTTAAACAGGAGAGTGTCTCCATCGCAATCATAAAAAGCTTCACGAATATACTGGCGGTCACCTGAGGTTTCCCCTTTACACCAATACTCTTTTCGGCTTCTACTCCAAAACCATGTGCGTCCAGTCGTTAGGGATCTCTCAAGCGATTCTTGATTCATCCATGCCATCATGAGAACTTGACCTGTATCACTTTCTTGAATTATTGCTGGAACAAGACCATCGTTGTTGTAGGTTATTTTTTCCGCTACTTCATCACTCAAAACAAATGAATTACTAGGAATTGATGTGTTATTTATTTCTGACATAATCCCAGTTTAGAGTAAACGAAACATTCGCCATGAAGTATTTAAAGGTAAAGGCCTGTGCTTCCCTCTTCAAGTCGTTGAGAAGCTACTGCGTGAATGTCTCGTTCGCGAAGAATTATGTATTCAGACCCCCTGACCTCTACTTCATAGCGGTCTTCCGGATTGAATAAGACTTGGTCCCCAACTTCCATTGCTCGGACGTTAGGTCCAGCGGCAACAACCTCAGCCCAGGCTAAGCGCTTTCCCAGTTGCGCTGTAGCGGGTATCAGTATTCCCCCTGATGATCGCCGTTCCCCTTCTCCATCATCTAGATTGACCAAAATACGGTCATTAAGCATCTTGATCGGAAGGCCTTCTTCTGAAGGCCCAGGAAGGTTATAAATTTCAGATTCACTCACTGCATGAACGGTAGCGCACTAAATCATTGATCAGACCTATCTGCAAATAGGTTTATTCTTGACTTGAAATCAAGAATTCTGTGTATGTGGCCTTACTGAAATTCCGGCTTTCCTCAAATGATCCTTTGCCTCATATATTGTGTACTCTCCGAAATGAAAGATTGATGCCGCTAAAACCGCGTCTGCTTCGCCTTCCGTTACTCCTTCAACAAGATGCTGTAGATTTCCTACTCCCCCACTTGCTATTAAGGGCACCGTACTTCCTTGACCGATTTCTTTTAGCATTTCTACATCAAAGCCGTCTAGAGTCCCATCTCGATCCATAGAGGTTTGGAGAATCTCACCGGCCCCGAGTTCTTCCACTTCTTGGACCCACTCCCTTGCATCTAGTCCCGTTGCTTTTCTTCCACCATGACTGAAAATCTCAAATTTTCGGGCATCTATCCCTGTTCGTTTAGCGTCAACAGCTACAACTACACACTGTCGTCCAAATTCTTCGGCTAACTCTCTCACTAACTGAGGTCGCTCAATCGCAGCCGTATTCACCGAAACCTTATCTGCTCCCGCTCGGAGTATTCTTCGGGCATCTTCAAGACTTCTTATTCCTCCGCCTACGGTGAATGGGATAAATACTTGCTCTGCGGTACGACGAACAACGTCGATCATTGTTTCTTGCGCTTGTGGCGAAGCGGCGATGTCAAGGAATACCAATTCATCTGCACCTTCACCGTCGTAAAACGAAGCTAACTCAACCGGATCGCCAGCATCTCGCAGTTCAAGGAAATTTATTCCTTTCACCACACGCCCATTATCTACATCTAAGCAAGGGATAACTCTTACAGATTTCACTAGAGTTTCTCCAGTGCTAAAGCTTCGAGTAAGTCAATCTTTCTTTCATAAATCGCTTTCCCCATAATCACACCAGACAAAGTCTTTCCAGAGTGTCCGAGACTTTTCAAGTTCTCAATATCAGTAAGCGAGCCAACTCCTCCTGACGCCAAAATATCAATTTCACTCTCCTCTAAAGCCATTTCCAAGATTCTTAAATCCGGCCCTTCCATGGTTCCGTCTTGTTCAATTTGAGTAACGATTAGAGCGTCTACTTCAGTTCCCGAATACTTGCTAATTCCTTCCAGTAAAGAAACGCCAGTTTTTTTTGTCCACCCATGTGTTGCTATTTCTTCACCTACTGCATCTAAACCAACGGCAACACGCCCAAATTGAGAAGACTGATGAACGATTTCCGGATTCTCAATAGCCGCTGTTCCAATAACCACTCTCTCCACGCCGATGTCGAATAATTCTCTTGCATCTTCCACGGTCCGGACCCCCCCTCCTACTTGGATTGGGATGTCTAAAGCATTTGTGACCTCTTCAATCACGGGACGATTAATTGGGTCACCTGATCGAGCAGCGTCTAAATCAACTACATGGATCCAAGAAGCACCTGCGTTCTTAAAAGACAGTGCCTGATTAAGGGGTGTTGAGTCGTAGATAGTTTCTCTTGAATAGTCTCCTTGCAAGAGACGGACACAATTTCCGCCTCGTAGGTCTATGGCTGGGAATATTTTAAAACTCATATTCCCCCCTCTGCCAAATGTAGGAAGTTTCTCAATATCTGCAAACCGGTTTCACCTGATTTTTCTGGATGGAACTGGGTTGCCCATAAGTTCTTTTCCGCTACCGCTGCACATACCTCTTGTCCATATGTACAGGTAGCTACTGTGGTAGAGGCTATGGGGGCTGCGTAACTATGCACAAAGTAAACCCATGGGTCTTCCCGAGTGTCATGAAACATCATGTGACCCTTAGAAGAAAGTGAGTTCCACTGCATCTGTGGCAATTTCTCTGCATCTGACAATAAAGACACTTTGCCTTCAAAAATGCCCAATCCGTTCAAACCGGGAGTCTCTTCGCTTCCAGAAAAAAGCATTTGTAAGCCAACGCAAATCCCTAAAAATGGGCGGCCCCCTCTAGAGGCATCAAGCGCCGCTGCTTTAGTGATTTCCTCCAAGCCTGAATCTTGTAGTGCAGTTATGCACCGCCCAAAGGAACCCACGCCAGGTAGTACGATCGCATCAGCATTGAGAATAAGGTCTTCTTGATTGGTTAAAAAGGCTTTAGCTCCTACATGCTCAAATGCTTTCTGAGCAGAACGAAGGTTTCCTATCCCATAATCTAAGACTGCAATTACTGGGGCATTGGTCACAAGGTGCCTTTTGTCGAAGGAAGTACTGAACTTTCTACTTTTATAGCGTCATGCAAGCATCGCGCTACGGCTTTAAAGCCTGCTTCCACGATGTGATGAGTGTTCTTACCCCGAACTAAGGATATGTGTAGTGTTATTTTCGCCGTGGTAGCAAAGGCTCTCCAAAATTCTTCAATAAGTTGTGGATCAAAGGGCGGCTCGCCGAGAATCTTTTCTCCGGGAAAATCTATTTCATAGTGAAGAAATGGTCTTCCTGAAAGGTCTAAAGACACTTCAACTAGTGCCTCATCTAAAGGAACCGAAATAGAGGAGAATCGTCGAACTCCTTTTTTATCTCCGAGTGCCTGCTGGAATGCTTCCCCGAGAGTCAATCCGACATCTTCTACGGTGTGATGGGCATCGATTGCAAGATCTCCCTCACATTTAATCTCTAATCCAATACCGCTATGCCTTCCAAGCTGATCCAGCATGTGGTCAAAAAAAGGTATCCCAGTATGAATACTTACTGCCCCGCCATCAAGAATAATTCCAACTTCAACAGATGTTTCAGCTGTTGCTCTCTCTAACTTTGCTTCTCTAATGTCGCTCATTTAAGAATCTCCTCAAGGGCTTCTATAAATATATTGTTTTCTGTTTTTGTGCCTATGGTTACCCGAAGACAACCATTAAGACCTTCAATCTTTGAAAAATCTCTAATAAGCACAGAATTTGAAACAAGCTTCTCCCAAACCTCTGTTGCGTTCATATTTATGGGCCTGAACAAAATAAAATTTGTTTCAGAAGGCCAAACTTCGACTGCAAGATTCTTGAGTGCTTCGCCTATTCGATTTCTTTCTTTAATTATATCGTCCACTTGATTCTCTACTGAACGTGAATCTTTTAGCGCATTCACTGCAACAGACTGAGTGATTGTTCCAAGATGGTACGGCAAAGAAACATTCGCTACCTCTTCTATGCACCTAGAAGGCCCAAGTAAATAACCAAGACGTAAACCTGCAAGCCCCCATGCTTTTGAGAACGTTCTACTCACTACCAGAGGGCATTCTTCTGAAATCAAAGAGACATAACTGGAACTTGCAAACTCACCATAGGCTTCGTCAACGAAAAGAATCCCTTTATAAGTTCTGAGCGACTCTAATATCCTTTCGGGTAACTCTTCTGGATCTGAAATACCTGTTGGATTATTCGGCGAGCAAAGAAATATAAGAGAGGGCTTTTCTTTTTCGATCTGCTCACAAACGAAGTCAACATTTAGACCAAAATCTTTTTCACGTTTCAAATCAATAACTGGAGTTCCAGTGATTGCAGCAATTTTTGAATGCATAACATAGGTTGGACTGAAAATCATTACCGATCGCTCGGGGCCGCCGTAGGCTAAAAGAAAAGTTTGTATAACTTCATTTGAGCCATTAGCTGCGAAGACTTGATTTACAGACAATGCATGGTGTTCAGCAATGGCCTCACGAAGAATTCTTGCATCCCGATCGGGGTATCTGTTCATATCAGATTGTTCAATAATAGATGATCCAACTAATGGTGAGTGCGGTGACTCGTTAGCATTCAGACGAACAGTTGCGTCTATTTGAGGGGAAAGATAGCGACCAGTACTCGTCAAACCCTCACGCGGTTCTAGAAAGTCACTCACTTTGCTTTCCTTTAATCTTCTCTAGTCGTAGACGTATCGAATCTGAATGAGCTTCCAAACCTTCAGTGGACGCGAGAGTAACCACATGCTCCCCAACGGTTTGAATTGTTTCCGCTGAAGCTGTAATTACATGAATATCTTTCAAGAAATCTGCGACGCCTAAAGCTCCTGCAAAACGAGCCGTTCCGGCTGTGGGTAGAACATGGCTCGGCCCTGCAATGTAGTCACCCAAAACAGCAGGTGCCCACTGACCGCAAAAAACTGCTCCTGCATTACGAACTCTGCATGCCATGGACTCCGACTCTTGAATCATCAGTTGTAAATGCTCAGGGGCAACAGCTTCTGACACAATTAATGCCTGATCAGGGCCTTCAACCAAAACACAGTAACCAGAGTTAGACAATGTGGACTCAATTTCTTCTTTTCTGCGAGACGCCACAAGTATCTTTTCTATTTCCGCTTGAACTCTTGCAGCTATTTCTTCTTTCCAAGTAATAAGCCAAGACAGGCCATTAGGTCCATGTTCTGCTTGAACCACTAAGTCCATAGCCACTAAATCAGGTTCAGCTGTCTCATCCGCCATAACAACGACTTCTGATGGGCCAGCAAAAGAAGAGGGCACTCTAACTGTGCTAGACACTTCTTGCTTAGCCAGTGATACATAAATATTTCCTGGGCCAACAATCACATCAACTGGATCCACTTCTTCTGTCCCATAGGCAAGAGCTGCTATCGCCTGTGCGCCGCCTATTGGATGTATTTTTTCTACTCCAGAAATGGCTGCAGCAGCCAAAACTGACTTGGGTATTTCTCCGTTTTGATCTGGGGGAACTGCAATAACAACATGATCAACCCCAGCCATTTTTGCTGGAACAGCAGTCATTATCACTGTGGATGGGTAAGCCGCTCGCCCACCTGGCACATAACAACCTGCCTTGGTTACCGGCACAGCACGAGACTTTATTTTCATCCCATCTTGGGTTATTTCAAAATCGCCATGAAGTTGTTTCGAGTAATACTCTTGAACATTCTCTGCAGATTTCTCCAATGCTGCCTTTAAGGATGAAGGAATTTCTCCCAAAGCTTTTTTCATTTCATTTCGTCCTATGGAAAGAGATTCAAGACGACACCCGTCGAAACGTTCTGTGATCTCATAAAGTGCTTTGTCACCCCGCTCTCGAACTTCTCTAATGATTTCCCGCACAACCACTAATGCAGAATCAGTCCCACTATCTAAAAGTGGGCGCGGCAACGCAATCCGAGTCTGATTTTCATCTTTCCCGCGAAGATCTAGTTCTGTAAGCACCTTTTAACGCTAGCGGACTTTAACTCGAAGGACCGAACGAATATAAAATTTGCGCCAAAGTGAATCAAACTTACATATCTGCCAGACTGGTGGTATGAATTCTCAAATCAATATCTTTGCGGAATTATCATCAATATCAAGCCAAATAGACGATCTGATAATACGGATTGAAAAAGTGATAGAAACCAATTCTGCTGAACGCACAGATGAGAATGCTGGTTTTTTTGAAGCTGAACGTCATCTCAGTTCAGCTCGACGCGAACTCAACCGCATCTTAAGGAATGTCGACTAGCTAAAGAGTAGAAGAAGGGCAAAAATCATTTAATGTGCATTCTTCACATCGTGGTTTTCGACTAGGGCAAACTCGACGCCCGTGTAAAATGAGCCGCAAACTGAACGCGCCTCTCTCATCTGCTGGAACCATAGGATTCAAAGCCATCTCAACTTTGACAGGATCAGTTTCTTCGGTTAACTCAAGTCTGCGTGCAAGTCGTCCCACATGAGTATCAACGGGAAGTCCAGGTAAACCTAAATCTACACTACGTACTACATTCGCAGTTTTTCTACCTACTCCTGGCAGCGACGTAAGATCCTCCATATTTCCTGGAACTTCGCTGTCATATACTTCGACTAATCGTTGCGCCATACCCAATAAATTCTTTGCTTTAGAGGCGTAAAACCCCGTAGAACGTACAATTTCTTCTAGTTCCGAAAGGTTCGCTTCGGCCAAAGCTTTTGGAGTTGGATAACGCTTAAACAAAGCCGGTGTCACCATATTCACTCTCTTATCGGTGCACTGTGCAGAAAGAATCGTTGCTGCTAATAGTTCATACGGATTCTTATGATCTAATTCGCATATAGCCTCTGGATATTCTTCAGCCAGCCTCAAGTGAGTTTCTTTAGCTCTTCCTTTTGGTGTCCTCGGCCGACTCATACCAACGACAGTAGCCTAATTTAAAGCAAGTTCAGCGATAACCTTATTCGTAATGGAAGCAAATGAAGAGCAAGAGATCAAGACACTAAGCGTTTCAGATGGCATTGATTCAGCAGTCCTCACGTCTATACGGAATGGTTGGAAAATTGAACTTGATGTACCCGGCAAAGAAAGCGAAAACCAGCAAAGACTCCTTGAAGCTTCAGCTCAGGCCATAGCCTTAAACGGTGGCGGTCGGCTTGAATACTGGATAGAAGAAGCAAACGATCTTTCCGATCAAATTCCAATCGCTGCTGGCTATACGCCGTGCCGAGATCTCTGGCGGTTAACTCGACCTCTACCTATAGAGCAATCCCAAATAATTACACGACCATTTCAACCAGAAGACCTCCTATCAATTATTACAATCAACAATCGGGCATTTTCTTGGCACCCCGAACAAAGCGATCAAACAGTAAATGATTTTGAAGAAACTATGAATGAACCTTGGTTTGATTCAGATGGACTTAGGGTCTTGGAGTCCGATCAAACTATCGTGGGATTTTGTTGGACAAAGATTCATCATAACCTAACTCCAAAACGTGGAGAAATCTTTGTAATTGCCGTTGATCCTGACTATCAAGGCAATGGAGCAGGAAAACAGTTGACTCTTTCAGGTTTGAATTGGCTTCAGTCAAATGACATAACAGAGGCGATGCTTTATGTTGAGTCAGACAACGCTGCAGCTAACCATGTCTATTCTGCTCTCGGCTTTCAACATGAGACGACCAACCGCTCTTACGAAAGATTTATCCGATAACTCTGCTGAATTTCTTAAATTATGAGTGAATTCTTTACTTCTCTGCCAAAATAAGTCATGCAAGAACGACGCTGGATCAATCGGTACCAACCACAAACTTTGGTTACTGGAACAATGCTTTTATACATTGAAGGCGTTTTCAATATGGTGAGAAGTAACCAATTACTCCTTCTTGTTGGTCTTCTAATGTTTCCTGCAGGGTATTTGATCGCTAATGACAAAAAGATTGGGTGGAAATTAGGAGTTTTTACTTCTCTGGCTGCAATCATAATCCGGATACTCGGTTATGGAAATTTCTTGTTTTCATTGATCTTTCCTATTGTCTTAGCTGCTCTCTTACTGCATCCGACAAGCCGTGAGTACCAGAAAATCTGGTTTAAATAAAATGAACTCTGGGCAAAACCTTCCACCAGCGGAAGAAAAGCGAGCAACGGTAACCGCAATGTTTGATCGAATCGCCCCGCGATACGATCTCGTTAATCGATTGATGACATTTCGACTAGACGTTAAGTGGAGAAGAAAATCAATACAGTCTTTAGGCCTGCCTAGTAAATCAACCATTCTTGACATCGCTTGTGGAACTGGCGATTTCTGTAGAGACCTTCAAAAAGAAAACTTCAACTCATTTGGAATCGATTTATCAAAAGGGATGCTTTCGTCAGCTAGAACTTCATCTCCTCTAGTCAATGCTGATGCTTTAACTCTCCCAATAGGAAATAGCTCGGTTGACGGCGTTACTTGCGGCTTTGCTTTACGTAATTTTACCTCTTTACCTCCTTTTTTTAAAGAGTTGGAACGCGTCCTACGATCAGGTGGGAGAATTGCCCTATTAGAAGTTGATCAACCCTCAAACAAAATCTTACGGTTCGGCCACAAGATCCATTTTGGGAAAATTGTTCCACTTCTTGGATCTCTACTCTCTGATAGCACGGCCTATAGTTACCTTCCGGAATCAGTTTCTTATTTGCCGATTTTTGAAGATCTGGCGGACATGCTTTCAGCCTCCGGATTTATCGAGATTAAAAAGGAAAAACTAACTGGAGGAGTTGCTCAAGTTATCTCTGCTGCAAAGCCGTAAATTTAAAGCGCTAACCCAAAAGTAAGAAAAACACCAGCAACTATCTGGACTCTACTTGTCTGCTTTAATACAGCGATCAACTCTATTCCTGTCGCCCCATCCAAGACAGACTTAACTGCAGGAAAAGCAACAATTCCTGCGACCATAATAAGAACAGTCCAGGGTTTAGCGAATACAGCTAGTGACCCGATTATTAATGAAGCATCAACAAAGAAAACATACAGAATACGAGTGCGTCGATCCCCTAGCAAAACTGCCAGTGTCAATTTGCCTGAATTTTTGTCTCCCGCTATATCTCTTAGATTATTTATTTCCAACAGAGCACAGGACATCAGCCCAACAGACACTGATACTAAAAACGAAGTTCCGTTAAGCCCACCTGATTGGATATAGCAACTACCCAGTGTTGCCGCCAATCCAAAGAATACAAATACAGATATTTCTCCAAATCCTTTATACCCATATGGCCGAATACCACCGGTATAAAACCAGCCAGCAGTTATCGAAGCTACCCCCAGAAGCAACAACCACGGATTGACTATCAAAGAGAGAATAGCTCCCACTATGGCCGCTAAGGCAAAGAAGAGAAATGCGGCTCGCTTTACTTCGTATGGTTTAGCTAATCCACTTCCCACAAGACGTGTTGGACCCAAGCGCTCTTCACCATCTACACCACGTTTGCCATCCGAGTAGTCATTTGAAAAATTTGTTGCGATCTGCAGGAACAGGGCAACCAAAAATGCAGCAAGTGCTCTCCACCAAATAATTTCAACATCTGCTACTGCTGTACCAACTACGACTGGTATCGCCGCTGCTGAAAGGGTTTGAGGGCGGGCCCCAATGATCCAACGATTCATAGATATATTCTGCCAGTTAAAAATTTACTTGGTGGCCAGATCTCTCAACTACCACTTTCCGAAGTGAACGACTTCGCTCAGCTCGCGTCGTTTTCTTTTTGCAGATTGACTTAACCTGTCGTCTTCTGCTCCCCAACCAATTGCTAAAGTTCCAATAGCCCGTGCAGTAGATGGAACTGAAAAATATTCTGATACTTTCTCTTCATTTTTAAATTGCCCAAAGAAACAGCAACTCAAACCATTTTCAACTGCAAGTAACTGTAATGCGGTAGTTGCTGAAGCTGCGTCAACTATCCAGTATGGAATTTGCCAATTGCCGATACTCTCCCCAAGCCCACTACTTGCTTTATCTTTTTCTTGATACCGACTTAGATACTTTTCAGGTATTCCGTATGGAATTACTAATACTGGCGCTTGCAATAGCCCCGGCCAAGGAAAACTACTTCTCTTGTCTTTTTCTAGAGTCGTATCCCAATAAGAAGCGACTTCCTCTTCGCCGCTGAGTACCAGAAATTCGACTCCTTGGCTGTTTCCTGCAGTTGGCGTTCTCCTAGCTTTATCAATTAACTCTTCAATTAACCCCATGTCTACAGGAGTTGTTTTATAATTTCTGCAACTACGTCTTTGTGCTAAAGCTTCAGAGACACTTAAAGGTTCTTTCTGAGGAATTTTCAACTTAATTAAGCGAGTTTTGCTAGGTCCTCAGACATCGCCCAGCCCCAAGCCACAACAGTGTCTCCGCGATCTAAATCAAGGTTTTTGAATAATTTCCCTGTCTCCGCGACAACATTGTCAGGCTTAAGCGAAGAATGATCAAACACACATGGCTGTGAGCCATCTCCAGCCGCTGTGAACGAACGTTCATCGTAAGATAAGGAAGATAAACCGAAGCGTTTCACAAATCGTCTTCCCCAAGCCCGCTCTTCACCTGAAGCACGATGGTCAGGACGTGGTATCAAATTGGAAAGCGGTTTATAAGCTTCAAGCGCTCCTGGGTCATTAAACCTTGCCCCGAAAACAACGTCTTCATCTGGAAATGCCATTACTGCTCTTCTTTGCAATTCAGTAAAGACCGCCCGAAGAACAGTGTTTCGACGTGAATTAGGCTGTATTGAAGAAGCCCCAATTATCACGCTTGGCGTTCCACCAATTCTTTCAAGTGTGCAAAATGAAAATCCTTTTAACCGGCCGCCTTCACGCGCTGTTGTAACAAGAACCCACGCTTCTGCTTGTTTTGAAAGTAAGCCAATTCCGAAAGGGTTATTTCCCTCTGCGCTTAGATCTGCCATCTCTTCAATCTCGGCATCGCCAAGCATAGAACAGTCTTTTGTCTCTACCTCTATAGCCATTGACTCCACCTCCGCTGCACTCAGTCCCCATGAGTACTTCAAACTCACACCTTTAAAAAGTGAGAGCGGAATAACTTTCACCATTAAAAGGTAGATATCTAGCCTGCCGTGTTGTTCAACACTTCCCAACCTCTAAATGGTTTCAGTTCGAATCAGCCAATAACTACAGAGTCCATTCCCAAAAGAATTCTTAGTTCTGCAACTAATCCTCCATTTGTGTCAACGAAATAACCGTCGGGTAATCGCACTACCTGATTAGGACCAATCTCTAAAAAGACTTCAGCTTCACCTGGATGCTCTTCAAATAGTTTTTTCAATTCCTCAATGCGATTCTCCAGGGAATCGTTTAGGGGCAATTTTACTCTGAGGGGCTTAATAACATCACTATCCGAAGGAACAAAGATTTCGACTTCTTGAGCGAAGAACTTTGGGGTGTCTTCTCTCTCGTTAAGTCGACCTTTGATCAAAACTATTCGATCATCTTCAAGTTTGTGTCCATGTTCTTCCATGGTCTTTGGAAAAATCATTACTTCAATAGAAGAAGCGAGGTCTTCGAGGTAAAAAGAGGCCATTAATTTCCCGGCCCTTGTCCATCTTTTATCTAAACCAGAAACAACTCCGCCAATCGTTCGAAACGCTCCTTCCTCTTCTTCAAGTAAACCGCTGATGTCAGTATCAGTGCGTCTCCCTAAGCTGCCTTGTGTGCCCTGTAAGGGGTGATCGGAAATATATAGACCTAGCATTTCTTTTTCGAATGCGAGTCTTGTCATTTTGTCAAACTCTATTTCTGAAATAGGTTCACGTTCATCGAAGACAGGACCATCATCGCTTTCTCCAAAAAGGGACATCACTCCCATTTCATGTTCTCTTCGTCTGGCCAAAGTGTGATCAATGATCGATTCAGACGCAGCTAATAAACCTTGACGAGGATGACCAAAACTATCGAATGCTCCGGCCTTAATTAAGGATTCGACTGATCTCTTGTTTAAGACAGTGGAATCACAGCGTTCAGCAAAATCATAAAAATCTAAGAAAGGGCCATTTGAATCTCGCTCTTCTAGGATTCTTCCCACAAGATTTTCGCCAACATTTCGAATTGCTGAGAGCCCAAAGGAAATCTGAGGTTCATTTCTGTTGCCTTTTTCCTCAGCTACAGGGTAAAAATCGCTTCGAGCTAGGTTGATATCAGGAACACTGACTTCGATATTCATTGATCGGCATTCATTCAGATACACGGCTGCTCTATCCAAATTTGTTTTAACGCTCGTCAACAAGGCAGAGAGATACTCAACTGGATAATGTGCTTTCAAGTAGGCAATTTGATATGCGATGTAGCCGTACCCATACGAATGGCTTTTGTTAAAGGCATAGTCAGCGAACCCTTCAATAATGGCAAACAGGTCTTCCCCTAGCGCACCGCCATATCCAGTTTCTTCACAGCCTTGAACAAATTTTTCTTTTTCTTGGGCCATTAGTTCTCGAACTTTTTTACCACATGCTTTGCGGAGATTATCTGCTTGTTCTAGTGAATATCCGGCAAACTTTTGAGCGACACGCATCATCGACTCTTGGTAAATCATCAAGCCATAAGTACTGCCTAGTATTTCTTCAGCGTCCTCGTGGAAATAGGTAACAGGTTGACGGCTATTCTTTCTGTCCGCGTAGTCGTTGTGCATATTCGCCGACATGGGGCCAGGCCGATATAGAGCGACAAGTGCTGCTACATCTTCAAAGCTGCTTGGAGCAAGCGACCGCATTAAAGCCCTCATAGGAGTGGATTCAAGTTGAAACACACCTATAGATTCTCCTGCGGAAAGTAGTTCATAGGTTTGAGAGTCATCCATCGGAACCCGATCAATATCTACAGTCTCTCCTCGTACTTGCTCGATGATTTTCAAAGTGTCGGTTATCACGTCAAGGTTGCGCAACCCAAGAAAGTCCATCTTGAGCAGTCCAAGATCTTCAACCCCATGCATCTCGTATTGAGTGACTACAGGCGCCTCTTCTGGATTTTGTCCAGAATCAGGTTTTCTTTGTACAGGTAAATATTCGGTTAATGGCTCTTTAGTGATCACTACTGCAGCCGCGTGAATTCCATCTTGACGCCGCAAACCCTCAAGGCCGCGCGCAACGTCTACTACTCGCTTCACATCGCCATCGGACTTATACATTTCCCGCAATTCGCTTGCCATCTTGTAACCATCAAGATATTGATCATCTTTTTCTAAACATGCAGCTAGCGGGGTGTCTCGCCCCATGACTAATGGAGGCATTACCTTCGCTATTCGATCACCGACTCCATAGGGGTAGCCGAGAACCCGAGCCGCATCACGAACTGCCGCTCTTGCTTTAATCTGAGAAAATGTCACAATCTGAGCCACATGATCGCGTCCATACTTGTCAGCCGCATATCGAATTAATTCATCGCGGTATCGTGAATCGAAGTCCATATCAATATCGGGCATCGAAGCCCGGCCTGGATTCAAGAACCGCTCAAACAACAAGTCATATTTGATTGGGTCAATATCAGTAATCCCTAAGCAATATGCGACCGCACACCCTGCTGCGCTACCACGTCCAGGACCCACACGGATCTTTCTTTCACGCGCGTAGCGAATTAGATCCCAAGTGATTAGGAAATAAGAAGAAAATCCTGATCCTTTAATGATCTCAAGTTCATAAGTTAATCTGTCTGCAATAGCGTCCGTCAGTGCCTCTCCCCACCGTTTCTTAGCTCCTTCTAGTGTGAGGTGTCTTAGATAAGAGGATTCGTCAGGAAACTCTTGCGGAATTGGAAAGTCTGGTAGTTGAGGGTTGCCAAACTCAATTTCTACATTTGCCCGCTCAGCTATCCATAAAGTGTTGTCGCATGCCTCAGGAACTTCAGAAAATAAATTTCTCATTTCTAAAGCGCTCTTTAAATAATGTTGATCTCCGGAGAATTTGAAACGGTTTGGATCGCTCATCAGAGCGTTGGTTTGAACACATAAAAGGGCGTCATGACTTTCAGCGTCATGTTGATGCGTGTAATGACTGTCGTTTGTTGCTAATAGTGGCGCACCGATATCTCGACCGATTTGAATTAGCTGTGGATTGGTTTTCTTCTGTTCAGGTATTCCATGATCTTGTAATTCCATAAAGAAATTATCTTTGCCGAAGATGTCCTGGAATCGTGCGGCTTTCGCTTTTGCATCGTCATAATTATCCGCTAACAGAGCTTGTAATACCTGCCCACCTAAACACCCAGAAGTTGCTATCAGTCCTTCGCTATGGTCTGAAAGAACCTCCCAATCAACTCTTGGTTTGTAGTAATAGCCTTCCATGAAAGCACGGCTAGCAACTTGAATTAAATTCTTGTATCCAGTTTGATTTTCCGCCAAAAGAGTCAAGTGGTAATAAAGTTTTCTTCCTTTGCTGGTTTCACCACCAGAGTCATCAAGGCGACCTGTCCGCGCTGGCCTTTCCTCTCTTGACTCATAAGCCATGTAAGCCTCAGTGCCAAGAATAGGTTTGACGCCTTGCTCTTTACACGCTTGATAAAAGTCCAAGATTCCATACATATTTCCGTGGTCAGTAATTCCAATCGCCTTCTGACCATCTGCTACAGCAGAAGCCACCAACTCAGATATTCGTGAAGCCCCGTCCAGCATTGAGTACTCGGTATGTACATGTAAATGAGTAAACGAAGATGTCATTAAATCTGCCTAGGAAACGAGTTATCTCTTGGTGATAGAAAAGACATTATAAGACGCAAAATGAGAATTATTCTCATTTTGCGAATGCCTGTATAACTTTTTTACAGGTAATTGCCATGCTGATCTCCAGAAGGAGACTGAGCCGGCCCTATTTCTCCCCTACGCATACCTGCCAATTGTTGTTGCGCTGCCATTTGTTGAGCGAAGAGAGTGGCTTGAATGCCTTGAACCAATCCTTCGAGCCAACCTACTAATTGCGCATGTGCTATCTGTAATTCTGCGGCGGTAGGTGCTTCTTCATCAAATGGAATGACCAGTCGGTCTAACTCTTCCCTGAGGTCATCTGTCAGAGTTGAGCCAATCTCTTCGACAGAGGTGTCAAAAATTTCTTTTAATCGCTCTCTGCTCGCTTCATCAAGAGTGGCTGATCTCACTTCTTCCAAAAGTTGCTTCATCATTGTTCCTACACGCATAACTTTTGCGGGGTGTTCTACTGCTTCAGAGATTTCAACTTCAGTTGATTCTGCAGTTTCTGAATCGGAGGTTAATACCTCGGCCTGTTGTATTTTTTCTTGGTCATCTAACTCCATAACCCTGACTCTAGGCTGTTTGAAACTTGATTGCAGTCACGTGACAAAGCTTATTGCTGGCACAAGCATTTCTTCACTGGTGAGCGAACCATGCCTGCACACGAGCTCAATCGACATAACTTCTGCTGTATCCATAAAAGCAACAGGTTCGCGCGCTGCGATAGCTACATCCCCTAATCGGGAACGTGATCCTTCAGTAACTTTTGGCCCTAGCCATTCTTGGTGGATTATTTCTTCGGCAGTAAAGACCCACGCAACGTCTCCAAACTTTTCTTTTACTTCTGCAGTTAATCTTTCTTTTTCCCCATAGCGCGCATGTAGCCATCGAAATCTTGGTTCACCACTTTGCCTATCTATAAGTGAAGTAACTTCCTTAGGTAAAGAAATAGTATTTTCCCCAACTGAAACCTGTCCATGATCGGCGGTTACGAATAAAGCTACTCCAGGCCTTATCTGATCAATAATTTTTTTGAGCATCTGATCACAAGCAAGCAGTTCAGCTTCATAATGTTCCGAAAACCCAAATTCGTGACCTGTGAGATCTATTCCATCCCAGTAAACATAAACAAATGGCTCTCCCCTGTTTATTAGATCAACTGTTTCTGAAACAAGGCCATCACGATTCTCGTATCCATGTAGCCTCACATCCGGCATATGTGCAGAAGAGAAACCACTTCCCGTAAATTTCTTTTTGGTTACGACTGGTGGCCACTGACCCCCAAAAACTTCTACGGGCTGAACCAGGGCAGGCTTTATTTCCCCTTGGGCATCCCCTGAGCCTGTTGACCAGCGCAAAGTATTAAGCACCTTCTCGCCAATGGGAATCCTGTACCCCACGAGGCCATGCTCTCCGGGCGGCACGCCAGTGGTAATAGAGGTTAGAGCAGCTGCAGTCGTTGACGGTGCCACCGTTGTTATTGGACCCCCGATGAATCGCTTCAAGGTCGGTAGCTCTGAGACTCTCTCCATCAGTTGATGCCAGCCCAGTCCATCTAGTACGAATAAAACCACTTGCCTTGATGCTAAAACCTCTTCTGCTATCCAACTTGGTTCCTTTTTGCCTTCAAGGAAGGTTGGGATCAGCTCAGTAACACAAGCTCCCCCATAATTTGGTTTTACAGGATCAGGGGAATTTTGGACTTTCATGGACAATTCACTTCTACTCTGCATCAAATCCGCTAGTTAACGAATCTAATATCTGCTTGAGGTCACTAGGTAATTTACTTTCAAATGAGATTCTCGTACCTTCAGTCGGATGATCAAATTCCAGGAAAGAAGCGTGAAGAAAAGGTCTTGTCAGTTCGATGCTGTCTCTTAGGCCTCCATACAGTTCGTCCCCCACCAACGGATGACCTATAGCTGATAAGTGAACTCTAATTTGGTGTGTGCGCCCTGTCTCTAATTTGCATTTCAGTAAAGTGACCTCGGGTTCAAGCCATCTCTGATCTACTTGATAGTTGGTGCGTGCAGTTTTTCCAGAAGAAACAACCGCCATTCGAACTCGATCTTTCTTGGATCTTCCAACCGGAGCGTCCACAGATCCAGATTCCTCCCCTAACTGACCCCAAACCAATGCTAAATATCTACGCCCCGTTGAACGATCTGAAAACTGTGCACTAAGAGACTCGTAGGCTTTTTGTGTTTTCGCTACTACTAGGAGTCCAGAAGTTCCTCGATCAAGGCGATGAACAATGCCTGGACGTGCCACCGAACCCACATTTACTAAACCAGGCCATTGTTCTAAGAGTCCGTTAACCAATGTTCCCGTTTCATTCCCTGCTCCGGGATGCACAACAAGTCCGGCTTGTTTGTCAATAACAAGGAGAGCACTGTCTTCGTAGACGACGTGTATCTCAATATTTTTTTCTGGGATTGGACCACTCAAATCTTCCTCGTCCGAATAGATCACCTTCAAAGTTTCCCCTGTGTGCACTTTTCTTGACCTCGTTGACACTAACTCGCCACCGAGGAAGACCTTTTCCTCGTCGATTAAATTTCCAGCTTGATTTCTGCTTATATCCAAAATGAAAGCAACAACTCGATCTAATCTTTCCCCGTCTAAAGACTCCGGTATTATTTCTTCACTCATTCAGACCACAAGTTGAATTTCCAGAATCTGTGTTTTCAGATTCATCCTTTGAAGACTTCAAGCCGAGCCAAAACATCATTACTCCACCTACGACTATTGCTGCATCAGCGATATTGAAAACAGGCCACCACTGCAAATCGATGAAATCGACTACTCCCCCTTTCAGGAATCCAGTATCTGTCCTAAAGGCTCTATCAATTAAGTTTCCAATGGCACCACCGACGACTAGGCCAACAGCAACAACCACAGATTTTGAGTACATCTGCGCTCCCCATCGAACCACAAATAAAATGACCAAGAGTATCAGTATTGAGAAAATAGGTCCGAAACCTTCACCTTGGCTAAATGCGATACCTGTGTTTCGAACTAACCGAAATTGAAGCGTCCAAAAAATTTCGATTACGCGACCGTTCTCCAGCTTTTCCAGAGCCCACCATTTAGTGATCTGATCACAAACCACCACAAGTGTGAATGCAACTAAGCAGTATTTCCAACGTCGTATCATTTAGTCACCTAAGACCTAAAACTATTACCGTAAGGATCTTAACTATCTTTCAAATAGTCCGTTTTACTTTTAACGGCGTCCTAGGCCTCCGGCCTTGTATTCAACTCGTTCAGAGGCCCATGGAATAGCTTTTAGTCGCTCTTGAGGTATTGGTTTTCCAGACTTGACGCAAATACCATAAGTGCCATTACGTATCCGTTCCAAAGCTGCGTCAATCTCCTCTACCGCATCTCTAGCTTGAGCGCTTAGGGCTAAATCCAAATCTCTCGCTACAGCTAAAGTGTCACCTTCACCAGATTCTTCATCAAATTGAACATCGCCTGGCTCTCGACCCTCTAGGAGCGCATCCGCTTCCGCTTTCAAAGAGTCTGCGCTTCTTAAATAGCGCTCTCTTTCTTCTAAAAGAGAGGATTTTTGCTTATCAAGAAATGCTTTACCGAATCGTGTCTTTACAGCCGGTTTCTTTGCAGCCGGTTTCTTTACAGCCGGTTTCTTTGCAGCCGGTTTCTTTGCAGCCGGTTTCTTTACAGCCGGTTTCTTTACAGCCGGTTTCTTTACAGCCGGTTTCTTTGCAGCCGGTTTCTTTACAGCCGGTTTCTTTGCAGCCGGTTTCT
>CATISD010000079.1 GCA_949538625.1 Acidimicrobiales bacterium AG-410-I20 | reverse complement strand
TACGAAACTGGTTCGAACCCATATTCGAACCTTGCAAAGTTTTTTCGCTTAAAAGCTCCGACCCTAAAACTTCCACTTTTTGTCCTTCAGGAACCATGCCGATTACTGTGGCAACACCACCCGGGCAGAGTATTTCAAAACACTGTTCCGCCGTTTCTTTCTTCCCTAACGCTTCAAAAGAAAACTCAACCCCGCCACCACTCAGCTCTAAAACAGTTTCAACGGGATCAGAATCAGAAGCATTAATTGTATGGGTGGCACCAACTTGACGAGCCAAATCAAGTTTTTCTTCCGATACGTCTAGAGCGATAATTTGTGAAGCGCCAATAATTGCAGCACCGTTCACGGCTGAAAGGCCCACTCCACCACAACCAACAACAGCCACAGTCGCACCGGAAGGCACCTTGGCAGTATTTGTGACCGCACCAAAGCCTGTAGTCACCGCACACCCAATCAATGCAGCCCGGTCAAGAGGCATATCCTCACGAATCTTCACTAACGCACTTTCATGGACCAGTATTTTCTCAGCGAACGCACCTAACTCGTAAAGCTGGGTGATTCGTTCCCCATTAAAACGAATACGCGAATCATCACTCTCATTTCTTCTCACACTCGGATCCATACAAAGGTATGGGCGACCACTCGAGCAGTAATCACAGTCCCCGCAGAACACCGACATGCAAGCAATCACATGGTCACCAGGTTGAACATAATCAACATCTGAACCGACAGACTCAACAATGCCGGAAGCCTCATGCCCGAGAACCACCGGAAAGTCTACTCCGTAGTGGCCATCAATGAAATGAAGATCGCTATGGCAGACGCCACAGCCGAAAGTGCGAACTATTACTTCATTGGGCCAAGGTTCATCTAACTCAACGTCCTCAATTACAAGCGGTCCACCGACATGATGCAAGACAGCTGCTTTCATAAAAAATCCTTTATGACTCAAAGCAAATCATTTCTTTGTTTTATTGAAACACAAACTAGTGACATGAGACTCTTCGGGGTGTTACGTTTGATCTTGCTCAAACATGAGGGGGAAATTTGTATGGGAACGTTAAGAGAACTTGGGTATGAAGTAAAAAAAGCTAATCAGCTTCAAAAATTGATGCAAGCGTTTGGCTCAAGCCGAGTAGGGGCATGGTTTTTTTCTAAATCATTACATTGGCCTGACCGCATATTATTCAAACTCACCAATGGTCGTTGGACACTCCCAACACTTCTCGCTGGTTTACCAGTCATCATGCTCACTACAACGGGAGCGAAAACCGGTAAAGAACGAACGATGCCCCTTCTTGGTGTTCCTATAGAAGGAAATATCGCAATAATTGGATCTAACTACGGTCAGAAAAAAACGCCAGGCTGGGTGTATAACTTAGAAAAAAATCCATCCGCAGTCGTCTCTTATCAAGATCAATCAGCCATGGTTACCGCTCGTTTAAGCGAAGAAGAAGAAACAAATAAAATCTTTGAACTTGGTGGAGCGTTCTACCCGGGATACCCAAAATATCGAGTACGAGCCGACCACAGAGTGATCAGAGTCTTCGTCCTTGAAATTGCTACATAGATACTGAACAATTCTTGATTTCAATCAAACCGTATGACTGGTCTATGTTTTCAACATGAACGATCCGCTGCTAGAACCCTTCCAGATCAAACATCTGAAGATCCGTAACCGCATCTTTACGTCAGCACACGAACCGGCTTACTCGGTTGAAGGAATGCCAACGGATCGATACCGGCTTTACCACGAGGAAAGAGCGAAGGGGGGAGTAGGTCTTACTATGACCGCTGGTTCAGCGGTGGTAGCTGAAGACAGCGCTCCAGTTTTTGGGAATCTTCACGCCTACGATGACGCCATCGTTCCATGGATACAGCGATTAACTGATGGAGTACACGAGCACGGTGCGGCATGCATGATTCAACTAACTCATCTCGGGAGACGCTCAATCTGGTCTCATGGCAATTGGTTACCAGTTGTCGCACCAACTTCTTTAAGGGAGCCCGCTCATCGAGCGATACCTAAAGAGGCAGAGGACTGGGACATAGAGCGCATAATTAGAAAATTTGCCGATGCGGCCGAACGTATGCAATCCGGTGGAATGGACGGAATAGAGATCGAGTCCTATGGGCATCTCTTTGACCAGTTTTATTCTCCAACTACTAACTTTCGAGAAGATGAATTCGGCGGGTCACTAGAAAATCGTCTCAGATTCTCGACCAGAGTTCTGGAAGCGATGAGAGAACGAGTGGGGCCAGAATTCATTTTGGGCTTAAGAATGTCAATAGACGAAGTTGTGCCAGAAGGCCTAGATTACAACGCCGGAATTGAAATACTCAAAGAATTTGAAGCCACCGGGCTAATAGATTTCGTCAACGTTATTCGAGGGTTAGTGGCAACTGATGCTCAACTTTCCAATGTGATTCCCATACATGGAATGCCAGCAGCACCGCATTTAGATTTTGCTGGATTAGTGAAAGAAAATACTAGCCTCGCGGTCTTGCACGCTTCAAAAATTGATGACGTGGCAACAGCACGCTATGCAATCCAAGAAGGCAAAGTCGATTTAGTTGGCATGACAAGAGCGCATATGGCTGACCCTCATATTGTCTTAAAAGTAATTGAAGAACGCGAAGAGCAAATCCGCCCTTGTGTCGGAGCAACTTTTTGTTTAGACGGAATTTACGATAACGGTGAAGCGCTCTGTGTGCACAACGCAGCGACAGGACGCGAAGCAATCATGCCACACAAAGTCCTTCCCGCTGAAAAACGTCGGAAAATAATAGTCATCGGGGCGGGACCAGCAGGACTAGAAGCAGCAAGAGTGGCCGGAGAAAGAGGCCATGTAGTAACAGTTTTTGAAGCTATGCCGAAAGCCGGCGGGCAGATCGCGTTGACGGTAAGAAACAAACGGCGGCAAGACTTTCAAGGAGTAGTGGACTGGCGCCTTGCCGAATTAGATCGACTAGGAGTTGAAATAATTTATGGCCATATTGCCGAACAAGAAGACATTTCTGCACTTAACCCCGATGTAGTGATTGTCGCTACCGGCGGGCTACCACAAATGCCTCCACTTGAAAAAGGAACAGAATTCGCAGTCACTTCTTGGGATGTCTTGAGCGGAGAAGTGATTCCCCAAGGAAACGTTCTCCTCTATGACGACAACGGAACACATTCCGCTCTCTCCACGGCAGAAATCATCGCACAATCAGGAGCGGACTTGGAAATAGTGACTCCAGAGCGAACACTTGGAGTTGAAATTGGGGGAGTTAATCATGTTCCCTACGCTCGAACGTTCAACGAAACAGAAACTCGTGTAACGCTGAACCAGAGAGTGATGAGCGCTTCTAAAGAAAATGATCGACTCGTCGTCGAGTTAGGTAGCGACCATTCTTCTCACCGGTCAACACGCGAGGTTGATTATTTGGTAGTAGACCATGGAACTCTCCCGAACGCTGATTTGTATCTTGAACTCAAATCTCTTTCTTGCAATCAAGGGGAAATAGATCACAACGCTTTACTAAATGGTCAACCCCAGCCATGTTTTGAAGACGAACAAGAATCGTTTGCTTTGTACCGGATAGGGGACGCTGTAGCGAACAGAAATATTCACGCAGCTATTTATGACGCGCTTCTCTTAATGAAAGACATCTAAGGAAACTACTTAGAGGAAATCCATCCACTACGAGCCTTACCGTCGCGAATTTCCTGGCGTCGTTGCGCGACAAAGGCATCAAGTTCTTCAGATACGGCATCATCTATTGGTGGTGGTTCATAGTTGTTAAGCATCTCTTTCCAAATAACGTTTGCCCGTTGACCGGCATCAGTACTTCCTTCGTC
>CATISD010000078.1 GCA_949538625.1 Acidimicrobiales bacterium AG-410-I20 | reverse complement strand
CGAAAGCTTTGAACTACTTCGCCCTAGTTCTGAAAGCAACACTTGGTATGTATATACACGCTGGGAATCTGAGGAAGCATTTCTTGCTTGGGTTAGTTCTCCGTCTTTTGCTCGAGGACATGCACAAGCCAGTGAGCAGCCTGTTGCACATGGTGCAGAGTTACTTTCGTTTGATGTGGTATTAACTGCACAAGCTAAGAAGTAAAATTTCAAAATTAAAGAACTGGTTTACAATTGCTAAAGCCTTAATTTATGTTCTTAGGGCTTATTGCTTCTGTGGTGGAGCATAGAACACTTATCTTGAAATGATTTTTATATAGGCTTCTTAGAGGTTCAACTTCTTTATTTAGGCGGTTACCGTCATCAAGCGGAGGTAGCAAAATGATTAATGCGATATCAATGGAACTCTCTGATGCATGCGGAGATGACCCTGGCTTTATCTGCGAATGGATATGGGACAATACTGAAAATGAGAAATTATCTGAAATCATCTCTTGGATAATTGAGCGACCACTTAAAGTAGTGGTGATTCTATTAGTCGCAATGATTGTGAACCGTTTATTGCGTCGTGCCATTGACCGTATGGTTCAACGCATTATTTCAGCCCGCGAGCAAGAACAAACTGAAGCAGAACTCGAATCAGAGAAAACACTGTCAAATGTTGGTGAAAGAGCTCGACGCAAATTACAAAGAATTTCTGAACATGGAGAAAGGTCTCGTCAAAGAGCATTAACTCTTGGGGCAGTTCTAAGAGGAACATCAACAACGATTGTTTACTTAATGGGACTTATGATCGCTTTAGGTGAAATCGGGTTAGACCTTGGGCCGCTTCTTGCTGGAGCTGGAATTGTTGGTTTAGCTATTGGGTTTGGTGCACAGTCTTTAGTCTCCGACTTTATTGCTGGAGTTTTTGTAATCATTGAAGATCAATACGGGGTAGGGGATTGGGTTGATGTTGGTTCAGCTTCTGGAACAGTAGAAAGAGTTTCACTACGCACGACAGTTTTAAGAGACGCACATGGAACAGTTTGGGTAGTACCAAATGGTGAGATAAGAAGAGTTGGGAACTCATCACAATTATGGGCACGAACAGTACTTGATCTTGAAGTGGCCTATGACACTGATATAGATAAGGCCGCAACAATAATTAAAGATGTAGCTGATCAGCTATGGGAAGAACAATTAGAAGTAGCGACGATTCTTGAAGAGCCTGTGGTGTCAGGTGTGCAAAGTTTTGGAGCGGATTCAATAGCCATTCGCCTTTCTGTTAAAACCGAACCCGGTGAACAGTGGAGCACTGGACGAATTCTTCGAGCAAGAATCAAAAAAGCATTTGATACTTATGGTATTGAAATACCGTTTCCTCAAAGAACTGTATGGATGCATACCGCTGATAATTCCGGAAAAGAAAAAGAAGTTCCTGAAGTTGAAATTAAAAGAGACCTTCTTGAAGGAAGTTCCGGCTCCAGTGACGAAGATTAAAAGAAATCTATTATGAAAAATCTTTGGAATGAAGCGGATTGTAAGGACAGTGACAATCTTTCTTGTTGCGCTTACGGCTCGCGTCTTTTAGGTGGCGACCGTTCACTTGTTCTTCATGGTGGAGGAAACACTTCAGTAAAAGCAGAATGGGAAGACGTTACAGGAAGTTCTATTGACGCACTTTATGTAAAAGGATCAGGGTGGGATTTAGCCACAATTGAAGTACCTGGGTTTACTCCACTTCCTTTATCGCGCATGCAAGAATTACTCGGTTTAGACAAACTTAGCGATGAAGACATGATGGCAGAGTTATCAACTGCTCGCTTAAGACCAGATGCTCCGCAACCTTCAGTAGAGACCTTACTTCATGCTTTTTTACCTTATCGATCAGTGCAACATAGCCACGCTGATGTAATCCTTAGCCTTACAAATGTAGAAGAAGGTGAAGAAACGGTTCGCGAAGTTTATGGCGATTCAGTAGTTATTGTTCCCTATGTAATGCCAGGTTTTGATTTAGCTAAAGTCGTTCAAGAAGCGTGGGATGATCAAGCAAATAACGAAACCGTGGGGATGGTTTTGCTACACCACGGTTTGTTTACTTTCGCAGAGACAACTCGCGAAGCGTATGGTCGTCATACAGATTTAATAACAAAAGCTGAGAAATTTCTTGATGGATTACCTGAGAAACATAAAGAGAAAAAAGATTTAAATAAGAAAGCGGAAATTGCTTTGGTTGAACTTGCAAATCTTCGTCAAAAAGTATCTCAAGCGGCTGGTGCGCCAATGATTCTGAGTAGACACACCTGTGAAGAAATCGACAACTTTGTAAATCGATCTGACGTTGAAAGTCTTGCAACACGCGGTCCATTAACTCCAGACCACATAATTAGGACTAAACGAACACCGTTGATTGGCCGTGATGTTGATCAATATGCCCAAGAGTATAAAGATTATTTTGACCGTAATAATGAACGCTCAAAAAATGATTTAACAATGCTTGATCCTGCCCCCCGAGTCATTCTGGATAAAGAATTCGGGCTTCTTACAATTGGGGCTACAGCAAAAGATGCAGATATCGCTTCAGATATTTATCAACAAACCATTCCTGTGCTTGAAACCCTTGAAGACCAACGCAGCGGCTATGTGGCGTTAGGAGAAGAAGATCTCTTTGACTTAGAGTATTGGGACCTTGAACAGGCAAAGTTACGTCTTGCTGGACCTCGAAAAGAGTTCGCTGGCCAAATTGCTTTAGTAACTGGTGCTGCTTCCGGTATTGGACGTGCATGCGCAGCGGAATTACTAGCGCGTGGAGCTTCTGTAATTGGATTTGATATTAACCCTGAAGTTGAAACTATTTTTTCAGGGCCAGAATGGCTTGGAAAATCCTTAGATGTCAGCGATGAAGACGCTCAAGTCGAAGCAATACGACAAGGAGTAGAACGCTTTGGAGGAGTTGACATTCTCGTTGTTGGCGCTGGAATTTTCCCAAACAGTGAACTGATATCTGAACTTAATCTTGATGCTTGGCAAAAATCATTGGACGTTAACGTCACATCAGTTTCCCGACTATTTCATCATCTTGCTCCGTTGTTTGCGGTTGCACCTGCAGGTGGGAAAGTTGTTGTAGTTGCTTCAAGAAATGCGTTAGCCCCTGGGAAAGGAGCGGCCGCTTATTCAACTTCTAAATCCGCATTAACTCAACTATCTAGAGTGGCTGCATTTGAATGGGCAGAACACGGTGTAAGAGTCAATATTGTTCATCCAGACAATGTTTTTGACACAGGACTTTGGACAGAAGAAGTTTTGAATCAAAGAGCGGCGAATTATGGAATGACAGTAGATGAATATAAAGCTCGAAATCTTCTAAAAATGGAGGTCAAAGCGGATCACGTGGCGTCTGTGGTAGTTGAGCTTTGTAGTGATCGTTTTGGCGCAACAACAGGCGCTCAAATTCCAATAGACGGAGGAAATGAAAGAATAATTTAGTTTCTTTTGGTTTGTCGGAGTGGAAATTAACAACAATATAAGTAAGAATTGCTTCTGGCTTTTAGCAAAATTCTGAGGGGGTCTTTAGGTGAACACAACTGTGGTTTCTGACGCTGTTGTTGATGACGCAAAAGACTCCGCGTCTCCACTACTTGTTGTCGAAGACTTACATACCTCTTTTATGATTCCCCGCGGAGAAGTGAAGGCAGTGAGGGGGGTTAGTTTTGAAATTGAACAAGGTAAAACTCTCGGGGTCGTTGGTGAAAGCGGTTCCGGTAAAACAGTTTTAGCTCGTTCAATTATGCGCCTTAATTTAGGAAATAACGTAACGACTACAGGGTCAGCAAAGTTTGGTGGATTAAGCATTCTTGATCAGCCATCTAAAGTAATGCGTCAACTATGGGGTAATGAAATGGCGATGGTTTTTCAAGACCCTATGACAGCATTAAATCCTTTAGTAAAGATCGGAAGACAAGTTACAGAACATGTGCGTCATCATCTAGGAATTTCAAGAAAAGAAGCCCGTTCTCTTGCCATAGATCTATTAAACGAAGTCCGCATTCCAGAACCGGAAAGCCGGCTTGACTCTTACCCCCATGAATTGAGCGGAGGGATGAGGCAAAGAATTTGTATAGCAATTGCTCTTGCTTGTGAACCAACACTGTTGTTCGCTGATGAACCTACAACAGCTCTTGACGTTACGGTCCAGCATCAAATTTTGAATTTATTAAACCGAGAACAAGAAACACGCGATATGGCAATGGTTCTCGTTACTCATGACCTTGGTGTTGTCGCTGGACGTACAGATGAAACAATGGTGATGTATGCCGGAAACGTTGTAGAAAAAACTTCAACTCATGAGTTGTTTAGCAATATGCAGCATCCTTATACAGAGGCGTTATTTCGTTCAATTCCAAAAACTAGTGAACGTAGCCATACGCGATTGACCGCTATTGCTGGTAGACCTCCTGACCTTATTGACCCTCCCACTGGATGCTCTTTTAGTCCTCGATGCCCATATGTGCAACCAAAATGTCGTGAAGAAAACCCACCACTAATTCCAGTAAATGATGGTTCACACCTTTCATCGTGTTGGTTCCCAGTTGGAACGGAAGGAAATAAAGAAGCGTTTAGAAAAAATGTTGCTGAAGGTCTTCCTCAAACTCTGGTAGTAGAACAAGCTTTGACTGATGGCTCTATGAAAGAAAGCGAATCGTAATGGCTGGTAGCGGTAAAGCACACTTACGCTCAGAAGACGAAACACTTATACGCGTCGAAGATCTTGTTGTCGAATATGACGTTCCAGGTGGCGAAACAGTCAAAGCTGTTAGCGGCATTAGTTTTGACATCAAAGCCGGAGAAACTCTTGGGTTAGTAGGCGAATCTGGTTGCGGTAAATCAACCACTGGAAAAGCTCTTATCCAGTTACCTAAACCAACTTCAGGTTCAGTAAAACACAAACTCGTTGAACTAACCGGATTGTCTTCAGAAGCAATGCGAAGAAGACGCACTGATTTACAAATGATTTTTCAAGATCCAATTAGCTCCCTAAACCCACTTCGGAAAGTTGAAGACATTGTTGCTGAGCCAATGAAAATATGGGGGCCAAAAGATAAAACTGAACAAAAAGAAATGGTTGACAATATTTTAGATTCTGTTGGCATCGACCCAGAACAAGCTAAAGGCAAACTGGCGCATGAATTTTCTGGTGGCCAATGTCAAAGAATCTCTATAGCACGCAGCTTGATACTTGACCCAGAGGTCTTAATTTGTGATGAACCAGTAAGCGCTCTAGACGTAAGCATGCAGGCTCAAATTTTAAATCTCTTGGAAGATTTAAAGAAGAAGTATCATCTAACACTTATTTTTATCGCCCATGATCTCGCTGTTGTAAAAAACATTAGCGACAAAGTTGCTGTTATGTATTTGGGCAAATTATGTGAAGTTGCTCAATCAGACGCATTATATGAACGACCCGTTCACCCTTATAGCAAGTTACTCCTTGATTCTTGTCCCGAACCAGACCCAAGTGTCGCTATTGATAAAACTGTTTCTGATGATGACGAACTTCCTTCACCAATTAATCCACCTTCAGGTTGCCGTTTTCGAACTCGTTGCCCTTTTGCTACGGAAATATGTTCATCAGAAGAACCTCAAATGCAAGAAGTACGCCCGGATCACTATGTTGCTTGTCATCACCCCTTAATTTAAATTCAAAATTTTTGCTCAAATTTAATACAACGAGTAAGTTCGTATTAAGACATATTTGAAAGCAACATACGAGGGGGAAATAGTATGGGTTCTTTCTTAGGTAAACGAGGGACCTTATTTAGGTTGCTTGTCGTTCTTCTTGCTGTTACGGCAGTAGCTAGCGCATGTAGCAGTGATGGAGACAGTGATGACGCTGCTCCAGTTGCAACTACAGCAGCACCAGCAGAAGAAACAGCAACAACGGAAGCTCCTGCAACAACGGAAGCGCCTACAACAACAGCGACGCCCACCACAACAACAGAAGCACCAGAAGTTGGTCCTTCTCGAGGGGGAAGCGCCAGTTTGGCAATCGAGGCAGAAGCTACAGGCTTACGCCCTTGGGAAGACACTTGTTCTTCACCTTGTTACAACATGATGCAATCTGTTTTTGATCCATTAGTTTCTCAATACCAGGACGGTTCGTACGGTCCAAATATTGCGACAAGTTGGGAATCAAATGAGGATTACACCATTTGGACAGTTCAAATTGAAGAAGGAATCACATTCACCGACGGAACACCGTTAACAGCACAAACAATTGCTGACATGTTTGTTGTTCAACAAACAGGTGCTGCTTCTGCAGGTGTAATTGCTTCAGCAAATCTTTCAACTGTTGAAGCAACTGGCGATTTTGAAGTTACATACACGCTTAGTGCTACAAACGGTCCATTTATGTCAGTTCTTTCAAATCCTCCGCTCGGATTTGTCTTTAACCCTGCGCTAGTACCTGCAGGCGATGATGATGCGATGGCTGCTGCAGCTATGGCACCAACCGGTATTGGTACCGGACCTTTCATAGTCACTAACCGCGATGTTGACAACAAGACAGAAATGGAAAGAAACCCGAATTACTGGCGGGTTGACAGTTTTGGTACACAGTTGCCATATCTAGATTCAATAAGTTTCCACCCAATCCCTGATGAAGGAACACGGTTGGATTCATTAACATCTGGAACAGTTACTGCTATGCAAACTCTTCGTCAAGCCACAATTCGTGATGCACGTACCGCGGCTGAAGACGGAAGCCTTTGGATGTTCGAATTCCAAGGAAACAACGCCGGTGGCGGTATGTTCAACGTTCTTGTCGCTCCTTATGACGATGTTCGTGTAAGACGAGGATTGATTATGTCAACACGCCAAGACGCAATTATTGCTGCTCTCGGTGGTGAAGGTATTTCCGAACCAGCAACACAAGTCTTTGCTGAGAGCTCTCCGTTCTACTCTGAAGCAGTAGCAGAGGCTTACGCCAGTTACGACTTCGATGGTGCTGTGGCGCTTCTTGAGGATTACATCAATGACCCTGACCGTTCAGACGGTAAAGCTGTTGGTGAAAAACTTGATGTTGTATTGAGTTGTCCTCCGGACCCAACTCTTATTGCAGCTATGGAAGTAAGCCAGCAGTTCTTTGAGGCAACCGGATTGGTTAATGTTGAATTAACTGCATTCGATCAAGCAACGCATATCAATATGGCGTTGGGTATGGGTAATGAATTCAGAGGTGAACATGAGATTCACTGCTGGCGCTGGGGCAGCGAAGCTGATCCAGGCGGAGATAACTCCGGTTCAGCTCCATGGGAGACCTCACCGTTCAACTTCTCTAACTGGCATGATCCAGATCATTATGCTCTTCTAGAAGAAGCCCGAACCACAGACGACGTTGCAGTTCGTCAAGCTCTTTACGAGCAAGCAAACTTAATGGTCAATGAACAAGTCCCGATCTACTTCTCAGGTGGTACAGCAACAGCTATTGCCACAGAAGCAGGACTCGGTGGTCTTGATTCATGGGTCTTGTCTGATGGCGAGTTAGGTATTGGTCACCCAGCGGCCGAAGGTCGATGGGGACAGGCCTACTGGTCAATGGACTAGTAGATAGTCAATAACGCAAAAGGGCGGGGTGAGATAAACCTCTCACCCCGCCCTTTGTG
>CATISD010000077.1 GCA_949538625.1 Acidimicrobiales bacterium AG-410-I20 | reverse complement strand
TTATAAGAGTCTTCTTCTTAACGCAGCTTCTGTGCTGGAAAATAGTGGGGCCTCTGTTAGTTATGAGGCCCGACCAGACTTTTCTTTTGAAAAATCTATTGATACTTTTTGGCGTCTCCTTTCGGCAGCTGAAGCAGGAACCTGGACTCTTGCTGAATTAGAAGAGATTGCTGAAAAGCAAGACTCTCCACAAGGTGACCTAGGCATATGGCATGCTGCTCTTCGCCATCGCGAGTGGTTGAGTTGGAATGAAAGAAGAATGCAGCAACGAGCAAAATGGAGAGAATTTTTCTTTGATTACGATGTTGTGTTGCTCCCTGTAACGCTTACTGAAGCTATTCCACATGATCATTCTTCTCCTTTTACTCTTAGAAAAATTCTTGTTGATGGAAACGAACGTATGTATAGCGATCAGATGAAGTGGATGGGTATTACTGGAGTTTCTTGGTTACCAGCAACTGTCGTGCCAATCGGGATGATTGACGGTTTACCAGTGGGTGTACAGATCGCGGGACCATTTCTTGAGGATCGTACGCCTTTGGCTATTGGCCGTTTTCTTTTTAATGAACTTGGTGGATTTCAAAAACCTGAAGGCTTCTAGATTTCAGTCATACCAATTAAGTGCAGCTCGCATTGTGGCTTCGAAATCTTCAAAATTCATTGATGTTTTTGTTGCGTCAATTAATTCAGCGTCACCGCCAACTAGTTTTCTAAAAGGTGCTGATGGGTCAGTCGCTGCGTTAACTATTGCATCGGCTACAAGTTGGGGGTCTGGACGTTCACCGCTTCCATCTAAACTTGTAAGTGATTCTCGAAATTCTTGAGCTCGTTTTTCTTGTGGTGATCCGGCCCAAATTTCTGGTCGAATAATGTTGTCAAAGAATCCTGTCTGAAATCTTCCGGGTTCAATCAAATGAATACGGATTCCGAGTTGTGACACTTCAAAATGGGCGGCTTCGCTTAGTGCTTCAAGCGCATATTTTGATGCGGAATAGGCCCCGCTATATGGAGAAGCAACTCTTCCAGCGATGCTGCTTACATTTACAATGACTCCACTTCCACGTTCACTCCAGGCGGGAATAACTGCTCGCATTGTACGTAAAGGACCAAAAACATTCGTTTCTAGTTGTTTAAGCATTAACTCGTCATCAATTTGTTCGACAGCGGCTTGCACTTCAAATCCTGCATTGTTTATAAGAACATCA
Source organism: Acidimicrobiales bacterium AG-410-I20 (assembly GCA_949538625.1). Taxonomy (GTDB): domain Bacteria; phylum Actinomycetota; class Acidimicrobiia; order Acidimicrobiales; family MedAcidi-G1; genus MedAcidi-G2B. The sequence goes on along the minus strand of CATISD010000077.1, from coordinate 2,281 downwards.
AGTTCCTCGGGTTTATTTATGCAGGTAGTAACTGAATCAAGGTCTGTGACGTCTAACTGCTTTATCTCAAGATCAAGTTTCTCTTCTGCCGCGCAATCCTGTAATTCAGTTCCTTTAGAGAGATTACGCATTGTCGCAATCACCTGATGACCTTGTCGAGCTAGGGATAACGCAGCTAACTTTCCAAAACCACTGTTACTTCCAGTAATAAGTATTTTTGCCATTTAAAGACTTTAGTAAAGATATTAATTAGCTACGAGTCACAGTTAGACGGGTCTGAAAGGGTGATCATGCCTTCAGAGGTGGCAAGCCGATTAACAAGCTCACTTTCTCGAAATGGTGGAAGCCATTCATTTAAATCACTAAGTGCTTTTTCAAGTGAAGGATGATCAGTAAGTGGATTCTGTTCACCAGGATCTTTATTTAAATCGAAATAAATTGCCGGATAGCCACCAAATTTTACGAGCTTCGTGTCTTTAGTACGTTCAACAACTAAATGACAGTTATCAAGTGGTTGATTAATCATGTTTGCGAATACTCGATAATCAAATTCCCAATGCGTACGATCTCTCCAATCAGACGCCTTTCCTTTTTCTAAAAATGGTCTGAGAGATTTCCCTTGGCATTGTTCAGGGGTTGGTAAGCCAGCAAGGTCCAGAAGAGTTGGCATAATGTCAACATTCTCTGTGAACTCTTCAACTATTTTTCCTTTTGGCCCATCTATTTGTGGACTTCGAATAATAAGAGGAATATGAAATGCTTGGTCATGAAAACCCATTTTTGAAAATAATGTATGGTCTCCAAGCATTTCGCCATGATCCGAAGTGACAGCAACAACGGTGTGATCTTCCACAGGAGATAAGGCGTTCAAAAGCCGTCCTATTTGCGCATCGACTTCAGTCACCATTCCGTAATAGGTTGCTTGCACTTGACGAATTTCCGTTGGGTCATCGGGAGTTTCCCAGAACCGTAACTGATTTAAAGTATTAAGAAAGGGGTGACTGATATCTCCGGCTGGAAGCACTTCAGGAACTTCCTGAGGGTCATACATGTCATTAAAGGGCGCAGGTACATGAAATGGTGGGTGTGGGCGATAAAGAGAAACATGAAGAAACCATGGTTCGGGCAGATCTTTTAAATGATCGATGACTTTGCCTACAACAAATGCTGTTTCTGTTTCATCGGAAGAAAAAACTGAAGGCGGCCAAGTCATTCCTTTGTTTTCCGGAATAGGTATGTCTTCTCTGGGCTTCAAAAATTTCTCACGATCAGAGATGTCATAACCTCTTTCTTGTAGCCACTGATACCAAGATTCCCTTTCTTCAGGTAACTCAAGAGCGACAGTGAAACCTGGTAATGGCCCTTCATAGGTAAGTAAGCGTGGATCGTTTTCGTCTACTGTACGTGGATCAATTGTGGTGTCAGTATGTCCGAAAAGCTGTGGGTCGTAACCCCCGGAACGTGCTTCTAAGGCCAAGTTTGTGAAGTTTGCATCAAGAGGTGTCCCGTTAAACACGACTCTATTTGTGTGCTGGTAAGTCCCAGTAAGTAAGCATGCGCGGCTAGGAGCGCACGGAGAAGCTTGAGTATGGTGAGCGCTAAATAATGTTCCTTGTGATGCCAGTTTGTCAAGATTCGGAGTTTTTATAAGTGAGTTTCCAAGCGCTCCTAGACAATCAGCTCGCCATTGATCAATCGTAATTAACAAAATATTTGGTTGTTGGTCCACTCGCGCATTGTGCCACATCATTGCCTAATTTTGGGTCTTTTGTTAAATATTTTTAGTGATTTAAAGAGCATGAAAGATAATTTGATGTAATCAAGTTAGGGTCACGCGATGAGAAAGTTGCGAAATATTCCTTCTGGGCGTTCATTGGGTTTATTAATGGCCGGTACTGGAATGTTTTTGGTATCTAGTGACTCATTATTTATTCGAATTGCGCAGCCTTCGAGTGGGTGGACAATCGCTTTTATGGCAGGAGTCTGGTCTATTCCTGTGGTATCTGTTGCGGCGTGGAGAACTTATGGGAGTGAACTCTTTAGTGAAATAAAAAAACATTTAAAAGTTCTTTGTTTTACCGGTTTACTTGCTTCTTTTAGTACAACCGCATTTACAGTTTCGGTAACTCTTACCTCGGTATCGAATGTGGTTGCGATTCTTGCTTCTGCACCAATTTTGGCGGCTTTCTTTGCTCGTCTTACAATCCGTGAATACACATCCCCGCGCACATGGCGATCAATTTTTATCACCGGTGTCGGTGTTCTAATAATTGTTGGCGGG
>CATISD010000076.1 GCA_949538625.1 Acidimicrobiales bacterium AG-410-I20 | reverse complement strand
GCCGGAAGCAAAAAGTTTTATGCCGTTATCCCACCACGGGTTATGAGATGCCGAAACCATAGCTCCTGCAATTTCTTGTGTTGAAGCGATATGAGCAACAGCCGGTGTGGGGGTAACGCCAAGAAGAATAGGTTCTACTCCGCCCTCACTAAACCCTTGCGCTAAAGCCGCTTCAAAAGAGTCACCTGATTCTCTAGTATCTCTTCCTATTACTATTTGATCTGAATTCAAATGTGGCGCGGCAGCCAAACCTAAAGATTTAACCATTGATGAAGTAAGTTCTGTTCCTACTTTTCCTCTTACCCCATCGGTTCCAAAAGTCGGAGATAGATTCACCATAATTTTAAGTATGAACCAACTCATGTTGGTTCATAAGAATATTAGCGCTTGCTGTACTGAGGAGCTTTACGAGCTTTCTTTAAGCCGTACTTCTTCGACTCTTTCTTACGATCATCGCGTGTTAGTAGACCTGCTTTTTTAAGTGCTGACCTTCGCTCTGGGTCGAGTTCTTCTAAAGCACGAGCAATACCTAGCCTCAAGGCACCAGCCTGCCCTGATACCCCGCCTCCGTGTAACGTTGCATCGATATCATAAGTGCCTTCAGTTCCTGTAACTCGAAGTGGCTCGAGAAACAGAAGGCGATGACTTTCAGAGGGAAAATAATCTTCCATGTCTCTGCCATTTACGGTGACTGAAGGTTCGCCAGTCACTTCTCTAAGGCGTACACGTGCTACTGCGTCTTTCCTTCTACCAGTTGCTTGTATAAGAGGTTTAACCATGCTTACTCCTCACTCAGGAAGTTTTTGCCCGAGCGTGTTCTATAACAAGTTCTTGAGGTTGTTGTGCTTCATGCGGGTGTTTTGGCCCTCTATAAACTTTTAATTTCTTTATCATTTGACGACCTAAACGATTTTTAGGCAACATGCCTTGAATAGTTTGCCGAACTGCCTCTTCAGGTTTATCTAAAAGCAGATCTCCATACTTTCTAGTGCGTAGTCCGCCTGGAAAACCTGAGTGGTTATAAACCTTCTTGTTTTCTGTCTTTTCTCCAGTTAACACAACTTTGTCTGCATTAATGACCACGACATGATCTCCGGTATCCAAGTGAGGCGTGAAGATAGGTTTATGCTTACCGCGAAGAATGGATGCTACCTCAGTTGCTAGGCGCCCAAGGACAAGGCCGTCAGCATCGACGACGTGCCATTCTCTTTCAATTTCATCAGCTTTTGGAGTATAAGTTGACACTTAATTACCTTTTCATGTTTTAGCTGCAACAATTTGTTTGTTTTAGCCCTCAAACGTTGGTCTCAGAGTTAATTTATAGACCTAAGAAACCACCCCATAAGGCTACGGCGCTGACTCAGTCTCGGCAACCCGCTCCAAGTCCTCATTAAACTCTGGGTATTGAACGGACCATAGAATCAAACCATGGGGTGGTGCGGGTGACCCTGCGCCCTGTCGGTTCCGTGCTGTGAGTATTTCGGGGATTTTCTTCTCAGATATATGTCCTTTGCCTACTCGGACGATAGTTCCTACTATCGATCGAACCATTTGATGGCAAAAAGAAGATGCAAAAATTTCAAATTCAATTACATTTTCGTCTTTTTTTGACCATGTAACTGATTGAACCGTACGTACTGAACTTCGTTCTTTGTAGCCAGGTTGAGGTGAAGTTCGTTTACAAAATGAAGAAAAGTCATGAGTTCCAAGAAAGTGGTTACTAGCTTGCACCATTTTTTCTAAATTCAAATTACTCGGGACATGCCATGTTGTAGAGGCCAGAAAAGGATTTGGGTTTTTTTGGTTTAAAATCCGATAGCGATAACAACGTCCCGTTGCCGAAAATCTGGCATCAAATTCAAGTGGGGCCTCACTTAACTGATTTACCACTATATGGGGTCTGCAAATGCGGTTTATAGAATGTTGAAGTTTGCCAAGATGCGTTCCTTTGGGAACATCAAAACTGATTACTTGTCCTTGAGCGTGAACCCCTCGATCCGTCCGCCCGGCACAAGTGACTACGACTCTTTCTCCTAACACCTTCGTTAAAGCTGAATCTAATTCTCCAGCTACTGTTCTTACATCGCTATTAATTGCATAGCCATGAAACGAGGATCCGTCGTAGCTTAAGATGCCTTTAACCCGCATGACGGGATTTTTTAGACTAACTCAATACGAGCCATTGGAGCATTATCTCCACTGCGTGGCCCAAGTTTTAGTATTCGGGTATAGCCACCGGAACGATCAGCGTACCGCGGTCCAATATCTTCAAAAAGTTTTGCTGTCATTTCTTTATCTCGAAGAAAAGAAACGACTTGACGGTGATTATGCAGCCCGCCTTTTTTCGCCTTTGTTATCATCTTTTCTGCAATTGGGCGTACCGCTTTTGCTTTAGCTTCCGTGGTAGTAATAGCTTCTGCAGCAATTAGAGATGCCACAAGATTAGCCATCATGGATTTATGATGAGCTGAACTTCCACCAAATCGGCGTCCTTTTCTTGGAGTGGCTGGCATTTCTAAACCTCTGTTACTTCTTTATCTCCGTGTTGCTAGAGAGAGACCACGTTCATCAAGTTTTTCAATTACTTCATCTAATGATTTCTGTCCAAAATTTGTAATGGCAAGAAGGTCGTCGTAGGTCTTTTCTAGCAACTGTCCAATAGTGTCTACTTGACCCCTCTTTAGGCAGTTTCGAGGCCGTTCAGATAAATCTAGGTCTTCAATCGGAAGGTCCATATCTGGGGAAGCGCCTCCTACGGGATCAGATTCTCCAAGTTCTAGTCCTTGTGGCTCATCACTCATTTCTTCTACAAGTTGTACGAGTGCACGCAAGGTACCGCCTGCCGATGCTAAAGCATCGCGGGGGGAAAGCGATCCGTCTGTTTCGATTTCTAGAACTAAACGATCATGATCTATCGCTTGATCTACCTGCATGGGGTCTACTACAAAACTTACGCGGCGAACTGGAGAGAACAATGCGTCTACTGGAATAATTCCAATAACTCCGCTTTCCAAAGTTCTCTTTGAAGTAAGAAAACCTCTGCCTCTTTCTATGGTTACTTCAAGAGCTAGACGTCCATCTTTATTTAGAGTGGCTATTTCTAGATCAGGGTTAAGAATTTCTATGTCTGCATGCTTGTCTTGAAGAGTTGCTGCAGTGACAACTCCTGGTCCGCGTTCTTCAACGCGTAAAGTTACAGGTTCGTCACTGTGGCTGGCTACAACAACATCTTTTAAATTGAGAACAATGTCGGCAACATCTTCAACAACTCCAGTGATAGTACTGAACTCATGCTCTGCATCATCACACTTGATCTGGGTTATAGCTGCTCCGGGAATAGATGATAGAAGGGTTCGTCGAAGCGAATTCCCTATTGTATGTCCGAAGCCAGGCTCTAGAGGACCTATAGCAAATTCTTGCCGATTTCCTTCAGCTTCGCCTACAGCTTCTACACTGGGTCTCTGAATGACCAACATATCTTATTACCTCACTCTTTGGGATTCTGTCGCTCTTATAATTACTTGCTGTACAACTCAACAATGAGTTGCTCTCTTACTGGGATGTCAATTTGTTCACGAGCTGGAATTTCCTTGACTTCCACTTCGTGACCTCCGTCAGAAACTCCAATCCAGGTTGGAGGCTGACGATCTAGCACATCAATATTCCATTGGACTACTACCATGTTACGGGCCTTTGCGCGTAAGGTGACCACATCTCCCTTACGGACTCTGTAACTGGGAATATTTACTCTTTTACCATTTACGTCAATATGGCCATGGTTCACTAACTGGCGAGCTTGAGGGCGTGTAGCTGCCATGCCTGCCCGATAGACCAAATTGTCTAAACGTAGTTCAAGAAATTGAAGCAGGTTTTCACCGGTAACGCCGTCTTTACGGTTTGCTTCTTCATATAGATTGCGGAATTGGCGTTCATTCAGCCCATAAGTGAATCGAGCTTTCTGTTTTTCCTGCAACTGAATTAAGAATTCTGATTGATTACCTCGACGGCGTGAACGACCATGTTCTCCTGGGGGGAACGGTCTTTTGTCTAAGGCGACAGTTTCTGCTTTTGTACCAAAAATATTTGTTCCTAATCGGCGTGAAATGCGTGCTTTCGGTCCGGTATAGCGTGACATCAGACCCTCCGCCTCTTTGGTGGACGGCATCCGTTATGCGGGACCGGAGTGACATCTTTAATTCCTGTTACTTCAATTCCAGTACTTTGAATAGTTCTAATAGCGGTCTCTCGTCCGGATCCGGGACCTTTGACAATAACATCAACTTTACGGACTCCATGTTCCATCGCCTGAAGAGCGCACTTCTCTGCTGCCATTTGTGCTGCAAATGGTGTTGACTTACGGGATCCTTTAAATCCAACATTTCCTGCTGAAGCCCAAGCCAAAGTATTTCCAGACTGATCGGTAATGTTGACAATTGTGTTATTAAAGGAACTCTTTATATGAGCCACTCCATGTGGAATATTTTTCCGTTCTTTTTTACGAGGGCGACGACCGCCTGCTGACGTTTTCGCCATTACTTCAACACCTTCTTCTTGTTAGCTACTGTCTTACGTTTACCTTTTCGGGTCCTAGCATTTGTATGAGTTCGTTGTCCGCGAACTGGTAAACCACGTCGATGGCGTAACCCCTGATAGCAGCCAATATCCATTTTGCGTTTTATATTCTGAGAAATTTCACGACGTAAATCTCCTTCGACTTTAAGATTCTCATCTATGAAAGACCGAATTCGTGTGACTTCTTCATCCGTTAAGTCACGCACACGAGAAAAAGGATTGACTCCTGTTCCTTCGCAGACTTCTAAAGCACGAGTTCTACCTACTCCATGAATGTAAGTAAGTGAAATATGTACTTGTTTATCCCGTGGAATATCTATTCCAGAAATACGTGCCATTCCGTTTTCCCTATCCTTGCCGCTGCTTATGACGAGGGTTTGTGCAAATAACCTGTACGCGTCCATGGCGTCGAATTACTCGACACCGTTCACAAATTCTTTTTACGCTTGCACGAACCTTCATTGTCGTTTCTCTTGTTCTACTTATAACGATATGTAATACGACCTCTTTGGAGGTCATAAGGAGTCATTTCTACCTGCACTCGATCACCTGGGAGAATGCGTATGTAATGCATTCTCATCTTCCCAGAAATATGTGCAAGAACTTCATGACCATTTTCTAACTCGACTTTAAACATGGCATTAGGTAACGGTTCAAGAACCGTTCCTTCCATCACAATCGCGTCTTCTTTAGATTTCGTCAGAACTGACCTCCTAGGTCAAATAATTCTTCTATACGGCCTTCAATAGCGCTATAGAAGCCGACAGGTAACGCTACCGCCCCCCTGTGGCTTGACCAACCCCGATGAGTAACCGTATATAAAGTTATCCGTTTCACTGCGATTTACCCGAAATAACTGCTGAAATTACAGTATTTAAGCGATCAAATACTTCTAATTCTGAGCCAAGTCCATCAATAACTTCAAAAACTCCCTGGTCTAAAAAGAATTGGAATAATGGAGCAGTTTCTTTTTCGTAGAGGTCTAATCTCCTTGCAATAGCTTCTTCTGTATCGTCAGCCCTGCCGCGTGACAACATACGGGTTGTTACTTCGTCAATTGGCACGTCTAGATTCAAAGCCAAATCTAAGGAGAGGCCTAAGTCGTTTAATATGCCGATAAACGATTCTGCTTGCGTAAGGGTGCGGGGATAGCCGTCTAATAAAAATCCTTTTTGGGTCACGTCAGGTTGTCCCAATCTTTCTGCAACAATGCCAGAGATAACTTCGTCTGAAACTAGTTCACCGCGATCCATGATGGCTTTTGCTTGTAACCCAAATTCTGTGCCTTTTTCTACTGCTGCTCTCAGCATGTCTCCAGTCGAAATATGGATTGAACCCAATTCAGCAGTCACCATTGAACACTGGGTTCCTTTACCAGATCCTTGACGTCCAAAAATAACAAGATTGACTGGTTTCATCGTTTCATTTTGTAGCCATTGGCTACTTTAAGAACCCTTCATAGTTGCGCATCGTCAATTGAGAGTCAATTTGTTTCATAGTCTCTAAAGAAACACCTGCGGCAATAAGAATAGAAATACCTATAAAGCCAAATCCAGCCGCACCTGAGCCAGCTGAACCTCCAACGCCTTGACTGGTATCAAGAAATACATTGATCAAAATGGATGGAATAAGCGCAACCGCAGCGAGAAACAGCGCTCCGGGCAAAGTAATTCTGGCAAGAATCTTGGAGAGATACCGCTCTGTTTGATATCCCGGCCGTATACCGGGCACAAAACCGCCTTGTTTACGAATAGTGTCTGCCTGCTTAGCTGGATCAAATGTTATTGCTGTATAGAAGTAAGCAAACCCAACAACCATGAATCCTGTTATTACGAAGTAAAAAACATTATTTGATTGAGCAAGATTGTTATTTACCCAAGAACGGAATCCGTCCCAGGGAAGTGCAGCAGCCAGAAGTACTGGAAGATAAAGCACAGAGGTTGCAAAGATGATCGGGATAACACCGGCTTGATTAACTTTTAAAGGAATATAGGTATTCTGGCCCCCATACATTCGACGTCCTTGAACTCTTTTAGCAAACTGAACTGGGATTCTTCGTTGACCTTGTTCTACAAAAGTTATTGCTGTAATAAGAGCTGCAAGAACTGCCAAAACAATTGTTAATGCCCAAATTCCATTCTCAGCATGAATTAGGGAACCTTGAGCAGGAAAAGCACTGATGACAGAAATCATGATAAGTAATGACATGCCATTCCCAATTCCTTTTTGGGTTATCAACTCACCCATCCACATAAGCAATGCAGTGCCAGCTGCAAGAGTAAGGACTACTACGCTCACAGTTCCTATATGGAAGTTAGGTAGAAGATTTGCGCCTGATTGTCCACTAATGGAGTTGCCACCATCATTGAATAAGAAGGCAAAGCTCGTTGCCTGAATTACCGCAATGGCCACGGTTAAGTATCGGGTCCATTGAGTAATTTTTCTTTGCCCAACTGCTCCCTGTTGTTGCCACTGTTCAATTTTCGGGACGACTACACCTAAAACCTGCATAATGATCGAAGCAGTGATGTAAGGAGTAACTCCGAGCGCAAAAACAGCAAATGTTGTTAAGGAGCCTCCTGAAAAAAGTTGAAGGAACGCTAAAACTCCACCTTGGTTTGCACGATCCCGAAGAAGCTGGACCTGCTCAACGTCAATTCCGGGAGCTGGGATGAATGCACCGACGCGATAGAGAACAATCATGAGCAAGGTAAAAAGAATCCGCTTTCGCAGATCAGCTACTCTGAACATGTTGAGCATGCTGGCTAGCATGATGTCTCCTTATGTCTACTAACGATTCATGTGTGCGTTACCACTTGAAGGTGGACGTACAGCAAATGGTAATGGCAACTTCTCGAGCGATCCACCGGCAGCTAAAACTGCTTCTTCAGCAGAGTTGGACCAAGCATGTGCTTTGATCGTCACTGCACGATTAATTTCACCTCGACCAAGAATTTTAACTAGTGCATTCTTGCGAACTAAACCACAAGATAACAGTGTTTCTGGGGTCACTTCATTAAGCCCAGATTCTTCAATTGCGTCTAAATTTACGGCTTGGTATTCAACCCTAAATGGATTTTTAAATCCACGTAATTTAGGTATTCGCATATGCAAGGGCATCTGCCCACCTTCAAATCCGACCCTTACTGTATTTCTTGCACGTTGTCCTTTGGAACCACGGCCAGCAGTCTTCCCACCTTTACCGCCAATACCTCGGGCTACACGTTTACCACGAGTCTTTGAACCTGGAGCCGGTTTCAAATCATGAACTTTCATGTTAGTTAACCTCCTCGACTTTAACTAAATGAGGAACCCGTGCAATCATCCCCCGAATCTCACCACGATCTGGAAGGGTATTGCTTTGTCCAATCTTTCCAAGCCCTAACGCTCTTAGCGTGCCTCTCTGTTTTGGCTTTGACCCAATAGCTGAACGGGTTTGAGTGACTTTAATCTCAGACATCCAGAGGCTCCTCTTCTGTAGTAGAAACATCACCTATACCTGCTTCTGAACGACGATACGCATCTAACAATGCTCCCGGGACAAATGTTTCAGGATCTAGTCCACGAAGTCGTGCTATCTCATCTGGTCTGCGGAGGGCAGCCAAACCTGCAATTGTCGCACGAGCAACATTTATATGGTTTGGGGACCCCAAAGATTTACATAGCACGTCATGTATACCCGCTTCTTCAAGGATTATACGGGCGGCTCCACCCGCTATTACTCCAGTACCAGGTGCTGCTGGTTGGAGTAAAACCCGACCAGCCCCGGCAACTCCAAGAACTTTATGAACAATTGTGGACCCCGCCATAGCAACAGGAGCTAAATTTCTCTTAGCCTCTTCAGTTCCTTTTTGGATTGCCAAAGGAACTTCTTTTGCTTTTCCATAACCAAGCCCGACGTTCCCTGCCCCATCACCAATTACAACAAGTGCAGTGAAAGAGAACCTTCGGCCACCTTTAACAACCTTTGCTACACGATTTATATGAATAACTCGAGATTCACGTAATCCAGACTCTTCAACATTTACCGATTGCGTATCCACTAAAACTCCAGTCCTTTTTCACGAGCAGCATCCGCAAGCGCAGCCACACGTCCGTGATAGATATAGCCACCGCGATCAAACACAACAGCAGTAACTCCTGCTTCTTTGGCACGTTCTGCGATGGCTGTGCCTACCATTTTTGCTGCTTCTACACCGCGTAAACCATCGGCCACTCCGGCTTGCTGTGTTGAAGCTGAAACAATTGTTTTTCCTAACTCATCATCAATAACTTGTGCAGAAATATTATTCGCTGACCTAAATACGGATAAGCGTGGTCTTTCACTAGAGCCAGAAACGGTCTTACGTACTCGTTTATGGCGGCGTATCCTTGCTGCCCTACGATCTATAGTCTGTGAACTCATTACTTAGCCGCCTTTCCAGCCTTACGGACCACATGTTCTCCTAAATAACGAACCCCTTTACCTTTATAAGGTTCTGGCTTTCTGAAAGAACGGATATTTGCTGCAACTTGTCCAACGGCCTGTTTATCTATTCCAGTAACAATAATTCTTGTTGGTTCAGGCACTTCAAAAGAAATCCCTTCTGGGGCTTCAACTGAAACAGAGTGGCTAAATCCGAGTTGCAGTTCTAAAGATGACTGTCCTTTAGCCTGAGCTCGATATCCCACACCTATGATTTCTAGCTCTTTGCTAAATCCTTCAGAAACACCAACAACCATATTATTAATCAACGAACGTGTGAGCCCGTGTAGTGCTCGGTTTGTGCGTTCATCATCTGGACGTTCAACAAGAACCTGGTCTCCGTCTTGACGAACGCTAATTGATCCTGGAACCTCGAGATCAAGTGTCCCCTTAGGACCTTTTACTTCAACGCTCTTACCTGATATCTCTACTTCAACACCACTTGGAACAGAAATTGGAGCTTTACCTATACGCGACATTTTTATTCCTCACCACACATAACAGAGAACTTCGCCGCCTATACGTCGGCGGCGTGCCTCTCGGTCGCTCATCAGACCTTTACTTGTACTAATTACAGCTACGCCTAGTCCACCAAGCACTCTTGGGATTTCATCTGCATTTGAGTAGACGCGTAGACCAGGGGAAGAAACTCTTTTAACCCCACTAATAACCCTCTCCCGATTTGGAGAGTATTTCATAGTAATACTTAAATCCTGTCCGGGTCCTCTTTCATTATCTGTTACAGAGTAATCAACAATGTAACCCTCTTCTTTAAGCATTTCTGCCAAAGCTATTTTCTGCTTTGAAGACGGCATTTTTACACCATCATGCATAGCGATATTGGCATTGCGGATACGAGTAAGCATGTCTGCTACTGGATCAGTCATAGTCATCTCAAATCAACCTCCTTACCAACTCGACTTCGTAAGACCTGGGATTTCACCTTTGTGCGCCATTTCTCTTAGGCACACACGGCAAAGACCGAACTTGCGATACACAGATCGTGAGCGCCCACATCGACGGCATCGGGTGTACGCTCGAACTTTAAATTTCGGGGTCTTTTTTTGTTTATTCACTAAGGCTTTTTTTGCCATTACCGTACCTCTTGTCGAAATGGGAAATTAAATGCTTCGAGTAATGCTCGACCCTCTTCATCGGAGCGAGCCGAAGTCACAATAGTGATATCCATTCCTCTAACTTTGTCTATTTTGTCGTAATTTATTTCTGGGAAAATTAACTGCTCAGTAATACCCAATGTGTAATTTCCATGGCCATCAAACGACTTAGGGCTCAGTCCACGAAAATCTCGAATTCTTGGAATAGCCAACGTCATTAACCGATCAAAGAACTCATACATTCTTTGGCCCCTAAGAGTGACCTTTGCTCCAATCGCTTGCCCTTCACGAAGACGGAAATTAGAAATAGATTTTTTTGCTCTTGTCAACAGAGGCTTTTGGCCAGAAATGAGTTCTAAATCTGCAGTTGCACCCTCGATCTGTTTAGCTTGTTGAGCTGCCTCACCAACACCCATGTTGATTACAATTTTTACTAATTTTGGAGCTTGCATGATATTGGTAAGGCCCAGATCTGTCTGAAGTTTCTGACGAATTTCATTTTGATATAGGTCACTTAGACGCTCGGAGGTAGATAATGCTTCAACCATCAAGATCAACTCCTGTTCGCTTACATATACGTATTTTTTCCCCAGAATCATTGAACCGATAACCAATTCGAGTTGGTTTCCCATCACTAGGGCTTAATATTGCAACATTTGAAGCATCAATTGGCATTGCTTTGTCAATGATTCCGCCCTGCATAGTTGCCGATGTGGCTTTTTGATGCCGCTTGACCATGTTTACGCCTTCAATAATTACTTTGTTCTCAGCAGGTAAAGCACGGCTCACAGCACCTTCACGACCACGATCTTTCCCCGCTAAGACAACCACATTGTCACCTTTACGTATCTTCATTTAGAGGACCTCCGGAGCTAGAGAAACTATCCTCATGAACTTCTTATCGCGAAGCTCACGACCCACTGGACCAAAAATTCGAGTACCTCTTGGTTGAAGCTGATCATTTATTAGAACAGCCGCATTCTCATCAAATCGGATGTATGAGCCATCTGGTCGGCGCCGTTCTTTTTTAGTTCGCACCACAACACACTTGACAACCTCACCTTTTTTTACGGCAGCCCCTGGATTTGCATCCTTAACAGTTGCAACAAAAACGTCACCTATAGACGCGTACCTTCTTTTTGACCCACCTAGCACTTTGATGCATAAAACTTCCCGGGCTCCTGAATTATCAGCAACTCGAAGTCGCGTTTCTTGTTGAATCATTACTTCGCCCTTTCAAGAATCTCGACAAGCCGCCATCTTTTCAATTTTGAAATAGGGCGTGTCTCTTGAATTCTGACTCGGTCACCAACTTGCATCTCATTTGTTTCATCATGTACATGCAGTTTCTTTGAACGCTGAACAGTCTTTGAGTACTTACGGTGACGCACGCGATCAGTTACCTGAACGACTGCAGTTTTATGTTGGATATCTGAAACCACTAATCCTTCTCTGACCTTACGCGGATTAGGACGCTCTGTTTCATTTAGATCATCTGACATTATTCAGCAACCTCCTCATCATTTTCAATCGCCTCAGCTGAAGCAATTTCTCTAGCGCGAAGTTCAGTTTGAATGCGGGCTACTTCTTTCTTTACTTGGCCAAGCCGAGAATGATTTTCAAGTTGACCGGTTAACAGTTGAAAACGAAGATTAAACAATTCCTCTTTCGCATCACTTAACTGTTCATACAAGTCAAGATCTCCAAGATCAGTCAATGTTTTATTACGAGCCATAATTAAAACTTCTCCTCGCGTTCAACAAACCGAGCTTTAATAGGCAATTTTTGAATTGCTCTATTTATTGCTTGTCTGGCAGTCTCTACATCATGGTAGGAGAGTTCAAAAAGGATTCTCCCGGGCTTAACTACAGCCACCCAACCTTCAACATTCCCTTTTCCTGAACCCATACGAGTTTCTGCAGGTTTTTGTGTAACAGGTTTGTCAGGAAATACATTTATCCATACTTTTCCGCCTCGCTTAATATGACGTGTCATAGCAATACGAGCTGCTTCTATTTGTCTAGCTGTTATCCAACCAGGCTCAAGAGCTTGAATTCCAAATTCACCAAAAGTAACTTCTGTTTGACCTTTACTGTTACCGCGCATACGGCCACGATGATGTTTACGGTGCGCAACTTTTTTAGGCATAAGCATTTCAGTCACCACCCTCTAAACGGAAATGAGGAGTTTCACGTGAGTCATGGGTTGATCGTTCTATTTCCTCTTCTTCAGCAAGTAGTTTCTCAAATGCTTCGTCGCCTTCTTTAACTAGAGGCGTCATTTCAAGTTCTTCTTCTTCGAAATTAGAACTCTCTTGTTCTACACCTGGTGTTTCTAGTTCACTAGTCTCAGCGTCTGCGGAACGACGTCGTGCTGCCGCTGAAGAAACTACTGTCTTAGGTTCTGAAGATGGACCGGAAGTCTCACCAGCCGCCATAGCCGCTTCACGAGTTGCTTTATCGTCCATTTGGCTCTTATAGGGAAGAATATCGCCCTTATAAATCCAGACTTTTACACCAATTCTTCCATATGTTGTATGTGCTTCACGGAATCCATAATCAACATCCGCTCTAAGTGTATGTAGCGGAACTCTTCCTTCGCGATACCACTCTGTGCGAGCCATTTCAGATCCACCTAAACGCCCAGAGCATTGAACACGAATACCAAGTGCACCTGCTTTCTGGGCATTCTGAACAGCTCTCTTCATAGCGCGACGGAAAGCTATTCGACCCATTAACTGGTCTGCAACACCTTGAGCAATCAAAGCCGCATCAATCTCAGGCTCTTTAATTTCTTGAATATTCAGAGCCACACGATTATTGCCAGTTATTTTTCCCAATCCGGTTCGTAGCCGGTCAGCTTCGGCACCTTTACGACCAATAACTATGCCCGGACGAGCTGTGTGTACATCTACACGAACTTTGTCTCGAGTTCGTTCTACTTCGACTCTACTTATCGCAGCATGTGGCAACTCTGTAAGTAAATAATCACGAATTTCCCAATCTTCGATGAGATTGTCTGCGTATTCTTGACGAGTAGCGAACCATCTTGATTTCCAATCAGTAGTTACACCTAATCGAAAACCGTAAGGATTAACTTTCTGTCCCATTAGTTGCTCTCTTCTTCTTCTGTAACCGAAGACTCAACTTCGTCCTCTTCAGTTTCTTCAACTTCCTCAGCATCAACAGCCTCTTCTACTGCTTCAACTTCCTCAGCATCAACAGCCCCTTCTAACTCTTCTTCATCATCAAGGGCGCGAGATTCAGCCGCAGCCCTACTCTTTTCGACCCGCTGGCGTCGAGCCTCTGCTGCTTGTTGACTAGGACCAGAACGTCCTCGTTGTTCATCTCGAGCTTGTTGCGTATCAATTTCCTCTGGTGTATACCTGCCCATGATGATCGTAATATGACAAGTTCTTTTACGAATTGGAGTAGCACGACCGCGTGCTCGAGGCCTCCAGCGTTTTAAAGTCGGGCCTTCATCTGCATAACATGCAGAAACAAAAAGTTCTTCAGCTGGAATTCCATCATTGTTCTCAGCATTCGAGACTGCTGAATCTAAACACTTTGCTACCACTTCTGAGACACTGCGCTCTGAAAACGCGAGGATTTCCGAAGCCCTGCCATAGGACTCTCCGCGAATTAAATTCAAAACTTCCCGAGCCTTGGATGCTGAAACTCTCACATAGCGAACAACTGCACGAGTACCAGGGCGTTCATTCGTCTTTATAGCCGCCATTAGCGCTGCGCTCCTTTTTCCTGTCCTGCGTGATGTCGGAAAGTACGAGTTGGGGCAAACTCTCCTAACTTATGGCCAATCATTGCTTCTGTTATAAAGACGGGGACATGCTTGCGCCCGTCATGAACTGCCAGAGTATGACCAATCATGTCTGGAATAATTGTGGACCTACGTGACCAAGTTTTAATAACTTTTTTGTCTCCTGATGTATTCATTTCATCAACTTTTCTAAGAAGATGATCATCTACAAACGGTCCTTTTTTGAGACTTCGAGGCATATCTCCTACCTTCGCGATCCACGGCGTCGGCGTCGACGCACGATCATTTTGTCTGATTGCTTACTGCGTGGACGAGTACGTCCTTCTGGCTTACCCCAAGGGGAAACTGGATGTCGTCCACCGGATGACTTTCCTTCACCACCACCAAGTGGATGGTCTACAGGGTTCATTGCTACACCCCTAGTTTGAGGTCTAACCCCTTTCCAACGGTTTCGCCCAGCTTTTCCGATTTTGGTTAATTCATGCTCCTGATTCCCAACTTCTCCTACTGTGGCTCTGCAGTCAATTAGGACTCTTCTCATTTCCGTACTCGGAAGGCGCAAAGTTGCGTAACTCCCTTCCTTGGCGACTAATTGGACACTAGATCCAGCACTACGAGCTAACTTGCCTCCACCTTCGGGATACAACTCAACATTATGGATTGTTGTTCCAACTGGGATATAGCGAAGCGGTAACGCATTACCAGCCTTAATTTCAGACCCTTGTCCGGATTGAAGCGTCTCTCCTACTTCTACGCCTTTCGGGGCCAAAATATATCGTTTTTCGCCGTCATGATAATGAAGGAGTAAGATGCGGCAACTACGGTTCGGATCGTATTCAACTGCAGCGACTTTAGCTGGGACACGATCTTTATTCCGCCGAAAATCTACTACTCGATATTGTTGTTTATGTCCACCACCACGATGACGAGCAGTTTTACGGCCATAGTTGTTTCGACCACCAGTTGATTTCTGTTTTTCTATAAGAGAGCGTTCAGGTTTAGTTTTCGTTATCTCAGAAAAATCAGAAACTGTCTGAAATCGGCGGCCAGGGCTGGTGGGTTTACGTCTACGTTGCGGCATATAACTAGACCTCAAACAATTCGATTGAGTCGCCCTCAATAAGGGTTACATAAGCACGTTTTATATCGGGTCGTTTACCAAAAGTACCTGTTCGTCGATTTCGTTTTCTCTTTCCATCACGGTTCAAAGTATTTACTTTGCTTACCGTTACATCAAAAACTGTTTCAATCGCATCTCTTATTTCTGGTTTTGTAGCCGATTTATGGACAACAAAAGTGTATACATTGTCTTCGAGGAGACTATAAGACTTTTCAGAAACGACTGGTTCAATTATGACATCTCTTGGATCTTTCATTTTTCTTCTTTCTGATTTGAAGAAGGCAAAGTTTCTTTTGTGAAAATCACCCAGTCGCTTACCAAGATGTCATAAGCATTTAGTTCGCCACGGCTTACTGTGTGCACCATTGGTAGATTTGCGAAACTCTTCCAAGTGTTTACTTCTTCGCTGTCGGCCACTATTAGAACGCGTCCGTGAGTTCCCAATTTAGTTAGTGAATTTCGCGCCTCTTTTGTTGAAGGAGCTTCAAAGTTCCAAGAATCAATGACCAATACTTTGCCGTCTGCTGCTCGATCTGAAAGTGCTGATCTTAGAGCTAAAGCAATCATTTTTTTTGGTGTTCTTTGGGCATAACTCCGTGGCTTAGGCCCTAGAGCCACACCACCGCCACGCCATATTGGAGATCTAATTGACCCATGTCGAGCTCTACCTGTTCCCTTTTGTCTCCACGGCTTAGCTCCCCCTCCACGGACTTCAGAACGGGTTTTAGTGCTTTGAGTTCCGCTTCGACGAGCAGCTAATTGTGCTGTTACAACTTGATGCATCACTGCCACATTTGGTTCAATACCGAAAATATTTTGATCTAAATCTATTGACCCGGCTGATTTTCCGTTTCGGTCCTGTAAGGCGACACTACCCATAGCTATGCTCCTTTGACCGCATCACGGATTAGTACCACTGAACCATTTGGACCGGGTACTGCTCCTCTAACAAGTAAAATTTCACGTTCTGCGTCTGCTTGTACAACCGACAAATTCAGAATGGTTGTTTTCTGGTTTCCCATACGCCCTGGCATGCGTTTTCCTCTAAATATTCGAGATGGAGTAGCACATTGTCCAACAGCTCCAGGTTTACGGTGCACTTTATGAGCTCCATGTGAAGCTGGTAAGCCAGCAAACCCGTGGCGTTTCATTGCGCCTGCAAATCCTTTTCCTTTGCTTACTGAAGTAACATCAACACGGCCTATTTCAGCCATTTCGTCAACCGTTATTTCTTGGCCTACCTGATAATCTGCTACGTCATCAACTCGGAGTTCTACTAGCCGGTTACCAGGGACAACACCTGAGTTAGCAAAATGGCCAGCTTCAGGTTGTCTCATTTTTTCGATATCTTTTTCACCAAACGTGACCTGAAGAGCGCTGTATCCGTCACGTTCTTGTGTCTTGACTTGAACTACACGATTTGGCCGTACACGCAAAACAGTTACAGGAATGACTTGATTGTCATCATCCCATACTTGTGTCATGCCGACTTTTTCGCCGACTATTGCTTTGTTGGCCATAATTATTCCTGATTTTTGGCAATTAACTTTCAGAAGTGCCAAAATTAGATGGTTATTCAAATGGAAACTCCGCATAGGCGGGTGCCCAGCGGAGCGGATAATTCGGTTGTGTCATGTGGTTCCTGCTCTTTAACAGATCCAGGCCTTTATGAACGTCAATTTGTCACGTAGGGAATTTCCCAAATACGCCAAGAGTTAAGGCTAAAGGGAAAGATGGGCTAATCCAACTATTGAGTAAGAGTATCCCTCTTAAACGTGCTATTTAGCACTACTTTCAAGTTTGATGTCTAAAACACCAAAGTCAGATATTTCGCCTAAACCGCCTACATGGCTAACTAGAGCCATTCTTTTGGGACTTATCGGTTACGCAATTCTGGGATATGTATTAAGTATTCTCTCTGATCTTCGATCATTATCAATAATGATTTTGGTATCGCTTTTTCTTTCTTTTGCGATTGAGCCTGCTGTAAACAGAATGGAAAGATGGAATATACGCCGCGGCCTAGCTACTGGATTGATGTTTCTGGGAGTTCTGGGGGCAATAGGGGGATTTGGCATAGCTGTAGGCTCTCTTTTAGCAGACCAACTAACCGAATTCTCAGAGAACGTTCCAGATTATCTTTCTGATATTGACGAATTTCTAGAAAAGAATTTTGGTATTGAAGGTGCCACTGCAGATATTCAGGCAGATTATGAAGACGGAGCTCTTGCTCAGCAATTGGGCTCATTTGCCGATGACTTAGCTCGATTCGGCTCAACTATCGTAAATATTTTGTTTCAGTTATTCACGATTGGTCTTTTTTCTTTTTATCTTGTAGCAGAAGGACCAAAATTAAGACGTTCGGTATGCTCTCTTCTTCCCGCACACCGACAAAAAAGAGTGCTCGAAATCTGGGATATAGCTATTGCTAAAACCGGTGGCTACATTGCATCGCGTGCAATACTTGCCTTAATTGCCGCTCTTATCCATTGGGCAGCTTTTGTAATTATTGGAATGCCTTCTTCATTAGCACTTGCTATATGGGTGGGAGTAATTTCACAGTTTATTCCAGTTGTTGGCACCTACATCGCTGGTGTCCTCCCACTCCTAGTTGGACTGTTAGATGAACCTGCTACTGGTATCTGGGCTCTAATAATCATTGTTGTTTACCAACAACTTGAGAACTACATACTCTCTCCTCGTATTACTGCTCAAACTATGGAAATTCATGTTGCCGTCGCTTTCGGAGCCGTTATCGCTGGCAACGCTATTCTTGGCATAGTTGGGGCCCTTCTTGCTCTTCCCTTCGCCGCAACCCTTCAGTCAATCTTTTCTGCTGCTGCTGAACGCCACGACATAGATGAAGATTTACTATTTGAAAGTCGCCGAAGACGTGGGCACGCTGAGAGTAAAGAGACAAAAGATCCCGAAGACGAAGATACAGAAGATAACTAGGTTGAAATTATTAATTCTTACTTACTACGTATTTTTGCAAGCAAACGAAGAATTTCTAGGTAAACCCAGATTGTAGTCAGTAACAAACCAAAGCCAGCGAGCCATTCCACTTCTTTTGGCGCTTTAGCTTCTACTGCTCTCTCTATCAAATCAAAATCAAGTAAATAATGCATTGATGCAATACCTACTATTACCAGACTGAGGACAATACCGAATGGTCCTGAATCATGAAGAAATGGGACTTGGAAATTAACTCCAACGAAGTACATCAAAATCTGAAACAGGTAAACACCCATGATGGCAAAAGTTGCACCAAAGATAAATCGACGCATCTTTCCAGTTACTTTCACAATGCGAGTGCTGTAAAGCCATAGCATTGTTCCAAATACTCCAACAGTTAATAGTGCGGCTTGTAAAGCTATTCCTTCAAAGCTGTATTCGTACAACTTTGTTATTGAACCAAGAAGTAAACCTTCAACAACTGCATAAATTGGAGCAAGAATTCGTGCAAAAGATGGTTTTAAATACGACGCAAAGCAAAGAACTAATCCAGCAAGTAAAGCGGGGATATACCAGCGAGGTAAAGAAATATACGCTGGGGATACTTCCGTGATAGCCCATCCAATAAAGCCGCCGATTAGTAAGAGTGCGAAAAGTAACCGAGTTACCCGAGCTACTCCCCTAATGGTTATGAATTCTTCTGAAGATGGAAATCTCTCTCTACGAGACCGTAGCCCCTTAGGTTCTTCAATGGGGCTATCCATTTGAAGTGTTTCTTCATTTAATAACGCGTTACTCATTGAAAATCCTAAAACTTTTCAGCCGGAGAAACTAACTTTGCTGAAGTTTTATTTCAATATCAACGCCAGCTGGTAGGTCAAGGCGTTGGAGAGAATCAACTGTTTTAGCTCCAGGGTTAACGATGTCAAGTAAACGCTTATGGATACGCATCTCAAAGTGTTCACGTGAATCTTTGTCTTTAAATGGCCCTTTTATGACCGTAAACCGATGTTTTTCTGTTGGAAGAGGAATCGGACCACGAATATCTGCTTTTGTTCGGCGAACTGTTTCCACAATTTTTTTTGTGGACTGGTCAATCACTTCGTGATCATATGCCTTAAGACGTATTCTGATTTTTTGTCCGGTTGCCATTGCTGTTACTTAATTACTTTTGTAACAGCGCCAGCCCCAACGGTTCTACCACCTTCGCGAATGGCGAACCGAAGACCTTCATCCATAGCAATTGGAGCTATTAACTCAACAGTCATAGATGTGTTATCTCCTGGCATACACATCTCAGTTCCATCAGGGAGTGCGATAGTTCCAGTTACGTCTGTAGTTCTGAAATAGAACTGTGGTCGATAGTTAGAAAAGAAAGGCTTATGTCGGCCTCCCTCTTTCTGATCCAAGACATATACCTCTGCTTCGAAATGAGTATGAGGAGTAATAGATCCAGGTTTAGCTAGAACCTGACCCCTCTGCACATCTTCTTTATCAATTCCACGTAGAAGTACACCTACGTTGTCTCCTGCTTGACCTTCGTCAAGAATCTTTCGGAACATTTCAACACCTGTACATGTCGTTGTTGCGGTTTCTTTAAGTCCGATAATTTCAATGTTGTCACTAGTGTTAATAATTCCTTGTTCAATTCTTCCTGTTACTACGGTTCCGCGTCCGGTAATGGAGAAAACATCCTCAATTGGCATTAAGAAATCTTTGTCAACATCGCGATCAGGAGTAGGAACGTAGTCATCTACTTGTGACATCAATTCAACGATCTGATCGCCTGCATCACTGTCTCCCTCAAGAGCCTTGAGTGCGGAAACTCGACAAATAGGGGTGTCGTCACCAGGGAAGTTGTACTCATCAAGGAGTTCTCTTACTTCCATTTCAACGAGTTCAAGAAGTTCTTCGTCATCCACCATGTCACATTTGTTCAAAGCGACAACAATTTTTGGAACTCCTACCTGTCGAGCTAACAAAACGTGCTCTCTTGTTTGAGGCATAGGTCCATCTGCTGCTGAAACAACCAAAATTGCTCCATCTACCTGAGCTGCGCCGGTAATCATGTTCTTGATGTAGTCAGCGTGTCCAGGCATATCTACGTGGGCATAGTGACGGTTGTCTGTCTCGTATTCAACGTGTGAAACATTAATTGTGATTCCACGTTCACGTTCTTCAGGTGCCTTATCAATGTCCCCAAACTCAGTGAAGGATGTGGACTCCGGATTACGGTCTGAAAGGACCTTTGTTATAGCTGCGGTAAGTGTTGTTTTACCATGATCGATATGTCCCATGGTTCCAACATTTACGTGTGGCTTGTTGCGTTCGAACTGCTCCTTGGCCATTGCTTTTTCCTTAATTTCTCTCTTTTTTATTCACCGCGTATGCGGCTTACGATCTCTTCTTGCACTGACCCGGGTGTTTGTTGGTACGAGTCAAACTGCATCGTATAAGTCGCACGCCCTTGAGTGCGCGACCGCAAGTCTGTAGCGTATCCAAACATTTCCGATAATGGTACCTGTGCGGAAACAACTTGATTTGGTCCACGGGCTTCCATTTGTCCAACTCGCCCACGTCGAGAGTTCAAATCACCCACTACATCCCCCATGTAATCTTCGGGAGTTACTACTTCAACAGCCATAATTGGCTCTAATAATACTGGCTTAGCGCGAGGCATAACTTCCCTAAACCATGCTTGTGCAGCAATTTTGAACGCCATTTCTGAAGAGTCAACGTCATGGTGTTTCCCATCTTCAAGAGTTACTTTTAATCCAAGCACTGGAAAGCCAGCTAGCACGCCATTGGTTAGTGAAGACTCAATTCCTTGATTCACTGCTGGAATATATTCTTTAGGTATACGGCCACCAGTAACTGTGTCTTCAAAAGAATATGTTGACCCTTCTTCACCAGTCCATGGTTCAACGGAGGCAACTATTTCTGCGAATTGACCTGAACCACCACTTTGTTTCTTATGCGTATACCTATGACTTTCAATATTTTTAGTAAT
>CATISD010000075.1 GCA_949538625.1 Acidimicrobiales bacterium AG-410-I20 | reverse complement strand
GAAGTTGAAGCTCCTGACACTGAAGAAGAAGTATGGCGATACTCCCGAGTAAATGAACTTAATTTAAGTGAGCTAACTCCGAAATCTGAGCGACCAGAAAACCTTGCGTCAATACCGCTTGACCGTTTCTCTTCACCTAGCGCAATCATTGTCCTTCAAGATGGATGGATCACAAACATCACCATCGGAGAGGAAGCTGAAAAAGCAGGAATCACTATATGTCCGGTAGGTGATTTGGAAGAGGGGGCGAAATACTTCGGAGCAGCACTAGAAAAGCCCGTTGATCTTTTTGGATATTTAAATCGAGCTTTCGGGCCTGAGCCCCTCATTGTCGTAGTGCCAAAAGGAACAGCATTAAAGAACCCGATCGTGATAGTTAGTTTGACTGACACTCATGAAGCAGTGTTTCCAAGAATCATGGTTCATTGTGAAGAAAATTCCGAAGCAAAAGTAGTAGAGATTCAAACGTCTTCAAACGTAGAAGCTGTGATATCGCCAGTTCTAGAAGTAAAAGTTGGACAAGCCGCAAGGTACAGCCACTGCGTAGTCCAAAACCTTGGCGCCCAAACTTGGCAGTTCTCCCATCAAGCTGTTGATGCAGGTCAAGATTCCAGTGCAGAATTTTTTGTTGCTGGGCTCGGAGGAGAATATGTGAGAACTCGAACGGATTGTCGTTTGACTGGAAGAGGAGCGTTTAGTCGAATTAATGCGGCATATTTTGGCGAAGACGACCAAACAATGGATTTTCGAACTTTCCAAGATCATGTCAGTTCAGACACAACCAGTGACTTGCTTTTCAAAGGAGCATTAAGTGACTCTTCTCGTTCTATCTATAGTGGGCTAACCAAAATACGTCCTGATGCGTCGCGGACTCGAGCGAACCAAACAAACCGAAACATCAAACTAGATCCAGAAGCTTGGGCAGAAAGCATCCCTAATCTAGAAATAGAAAATAATGATGTTGTATGTAGTCACGCTTCAACCGTCTCTCCAGTAGACGAAAACGAACTGTTTTACCTCGAAAGCCGTGGAGTGCCCACTCCGGTTGCTGAGAGGCTAATACTTGAAGGATTTTTTGATGAAATCGTTTCTTCTTTCCCTGTCAATGAGGTATCAGAGTTATTAACAGAAGCGATCATAGGAAAATTAGATAGACGCACTCTAAATCAGGAAGAGGAGAGTGAGTAAAGATGAATAAAATTCCCGTTTGCTCTCTTGGGGACCTCTCAGCAGGCAATGTTCAGGTTGTAGAAGTAGAAGGACAATCAGTTCTGCTTGTCCAAATTGATGAAGAATACTTCGCTATCGAATCTATTTGCAGCCATGCCGATGTCTCTCTTGAAACTGGAGAAATAGATGAAAGTGATCGAACAATTGAATGCCCGAAACATGGAAGCCTCTTCTCCTTAGAGACCGGAGAAGCTCTCACTCTTCCAGCTATCCAACCGGTAAAAAAATTCCCTGTTTCACTAGACGGAGAAAATGTGGTGATAGAACTATGACGGATTCCTCACTCGTAATAGAGAATCTGCATGTTTCTGTATCTGGTAAAGAAATATTGAAGGGCGTCAATATGGAGATTTGCCCTGGTGAAGTTCATGTAGTTATGGGTCCAAATGGGTCAGGTAAATCAACGCTTTCTTATGCTCTTATGGGTCATCCGGAATATAAAGTAACTGACGGTCAAGTAACCCTCGACGGTCAAGATCTGCTCCCCCTTCCTTCGTGGCAAAGGGCGCAGAGTGGATTATTTCTTTGTCTTCAGCATCCCATCGAAGTGCCGGGAGTGACGCTTGAATCTGTTTTGACGGAAGCCGCTCGAGCTGCAGGAAAAGAAACGGACACAATCAAAAAACAAATGATAGAAGAAGCGGAAAGTATCGGATTCGAAGAAAAATTTCTTGAACGTCCACTTAACGTTGATCTTTCGGGTGGGGAAAAGAAACGAAATGAAACATTGCAACTCGGTGTATTAGGTGCCCGTTATGCCGTATTAGATGAAATTGACTCAGGACTAGACGTAGATGCTCTTGCTGCAGTGTCGCAACGGATTCAAGGCTTCACTCAAGAACAAAACCTTGGTGTTCTAGCTATAACCCATTTCAGCCGACTGCTAGAAGTCTTAGAACCTGATCAGATACATATCTTGAATGACGGAAGTATACAAATGACTGGGGGACCAGAACTTGTCGACCGTCTAGAAGAAGAGGGCTATCAAGGTCTTCTTGATAATTAAGATTCTGACGTTACTGAGAATCTAACTCTTCGAAGCATTGTTCAAGAGTGTTCCATCCAAGAGTTGCACACTTGATCCGCACAGGAAACTTCACAACTCCTTGGAGGGCTTGAAGATCTCCAAGACCTGTCATTGGTGAATCAGTTTCTTCTGAACCTTCTTCAAGACGTCCCTCATGGATTGACATCATTTGTTTGAAGGAGTAAATGATGTCTTTAACTTCGCTGAGAGATTTTCCAGTAGTGACGGTAGTCATCATTGAAGCAGAGGCCAGACTAATTGAACAACCATGTCCACCAAACTTCATATCAGTTATCACACCATCTTCCACGTGAATGTGAACAGTCACTTCATCACCGCAAAGGGGATTAAAACCTTCTGCCATAACCGCAGGTGGAGTCTCTAATTCTCCTTGATTTCTCGGATTCCGATAATGATCAAGAATTATTTCTCTATAGAGATCTTCTAATCCAGACATAAGCGAATTTTCATAGTTTCTTAATTACGGCGAAAAGAATTGACCGGTTGCTTCCAAAGCATCAGCCAACGCATCGACATCTGATTCATCATTGTATAGATAAAGCGAAGCCCTAACTGTTGCGTTCACATCAAGTAACTTCATTAATGGTTTGGCGCAATGGTGACCAGCACGGACACAAACGCCATGACTATCAAGGATCTGACTTACATCATGCGGGTGAATATCTTGATAGCACATAGAGAGAACGCCGCCGCGTAAAGAAACATCATTTGGCCCGTGGATAATCAAATCGTTACCGAAACGATCACTCAATGTTTGCAAGGCATAGCTGGTAAGAGTCTTCTCGTGATCTAAAACATTTTCCATGCCTATCGATTCAAGGTAATCAATAGCAGCTCCAAGACCGACTATTTCAGCAATCGGTGGAGTACCAGCCTCAAACTTCCAAGGAATGGTGTTAGTAGTAAAACCCTCTTTGGTTACATCAAGAATCATTTCGCCGCCGCCAAGAAAAGCAGGCATATTTTCAAGAAGTTCTGATCGTCCCCAAAGTACGCCTATCCCGGTCGGCCCACACATCTTGTGCCCAGTAAAAGCAAGAAAATCACACCCCAGTTCGTCTAGATCTGTAGGGCGATGGGGGACATATTGGCTGGCGTCAACTAAACATAGTGCTCCAACGTTATGCGCAGCATCAGCAAGCATACGAACAGGAGGAACAGTTCCAAGAACATTTGAAGCACCCGAAACTGCAACAAGTTTTACACCATGAAGTAAGTGATCAAGGTCTGTTAAATCAAATAAGCCTGATTCGGTTAAAGGAATCCAACGCACCTCAATACCGCGCGACTCAGCGAGCTGATGCCAAGGAACAATATTGGCATGATGCTCAAGTGAAGAAACAAGAACTACATCACCTTCTTGAAGATTCGACTCACCCCAAGATCTCGCCACAAGGTTTATTGACTCTGTAGCATTTTTTGTAAATATTATTTCTTCGGAACGGTCTGACTTTATGAAGTTGGATACTTTTTCTCTAGCGTCTTCCATGGCCGTAGTAGCTTGTTCGGCTAATCGATATGCGCCTCGATGCACATTCGCATTTATCTCTCGATAGTAACTATCAACTACATCTAGCACTTTCTGAGGTTTCTGAGAAGTGGCAGCCGAATCAAGATAAATAAGCGGTTCACTATTTTCTTCACGGGAAAGAAGAGGAAAATCTTTTTTTAAAACTGACACGTCAAAACTCATGATGTAATTTCCGCCTTGAATGCATCAAATCCTTCATTTTCCAGCGTGACCGCTAAATCAGAATCTCCACTTTTCACTATTTTCCCATCCATTAAGACATGAACTACATCGGGCTGTAGATATTCAAGAAGACGCTGATAGTGAGTGATAGTAAGAATCCCAAGCTCTTCTCGCTCTTTCCGAACAGTGGTAACACCATCAGCGACAATCTGGAGAGCATCTATATCAAGACCAGAATCTGTTTCGTCAAGAATCGCCATTTCGGGTTCAAGAATTGCCATTTGAAGGATTTCGTTTCTTTTTTTCTCCCCACCGGAAAAACCTTCATTAAGGTACCGGTCAGCAAAAGAAGAATCCATTCCTAATCGATCCATCCATTCCATAATTGCGAGACGTAACTCAAGAACCGATAAATCTATTCCCTTCCGAGCTGAGAGTGCTTGTCTCAGGAAGTTGATTACGGAAACTCCAGCTACTTCTTGTGGATACTGAAAAGCAAGGAACAACCCAGACCTACCTCGCTCATCGGATGACCATTCATTAATGTCATCACCGCGAAATTTTATAGTTCCTTTAGTGATTTCGTATTCTGGGCTACCTAACAAAACTGCAGCCAAAGTAGACTTTCCAGATCCGTTAGGACCCATCAATGCATGAAGTTCGCCAGGATAGATAACGAGATCAACTCCACGCAAAATAGGTTCGCCCTCAAGCGTTGACGCATGAAGATCCTGGACTTCAAATAAAGGTTTGCTTTTCCCGGTCACCCTTAAAGTCTATTAACTTCCGAGTATTAACACTATGCAGATAGTAGAAATTAGGTGATTACCATCCGCGCTCAATCCAAGTATCAAGCGAGGGTTGTTCTGCACCGATAGTTGTGCCTTCTCCATGACCTGGTAAAACAATCGTTTCAGGAGCTATAGGAGCGAACAAACGTCTATCAATCGAATTTATGATTTGTTCAAAGTCTCCGCCTTCAAACTCACAAGTTCCTGGCCCACCGGGGAAGAGAGTGTCGCCTGAGAAGAGAATTGGTGACCCTTCAAGAAGAAAACAAATCGACCCGGGGGTGTGCCCTGGAGTGCAAATTGTGTGGAGACGGAGTTTTCCAACTTCGATAACTGATTCGTCTTCTAGTAAGTAGTCGTATCCATCTAAGAGAGCGGCATCTTCAGGAGTTACTCCTACTTCATAGCCGGCGTCTCTCACGGCAGGTACAGCACCTATATGGTCATAATGGCCATGAGTTTCAAGCACAGTTCTCACGTCGAGCACTCGACACATTTCAAGAAGTTTGTCGTGTTCATTGGCGGCATCTATAAGAACAGATTCTCCAGTCTCTCTACATCGAAGCACAAAAACGTTGTTGTCTAAACTCCCGACAACAATCCTGTGTATTTCTGCCTGACTATCGCACCATTGAAGAGAAACTCCTGGAACTCCGGTAGAAACATGATCAGTGTGATTACAAGGATGAGACGGGTTTGTGGTTTCTAAAGAATTGTTCATCTCTATATCATGACCGATAAGAAAGTATTTGTCTTATCTTGCCGGTGTAGTCGTTTGGCCCAAAGGGCTGATAGAACTTCTAGGTGGCAATTTAGCCAAATAAAAGTAAACATCTAGACAGGAGCGCGTCACGTGAACTTCGCCTTTAGCGAGGAGCAAGAACAACTTCGGGAATTTGTTCGTCAATTTCTTGACAACTATTCCGACGAAGCAACAGTTCGTGAATTAATGGAAACCGACGAAGGTTACAATCCGGAAACTTGGTCAATGATGGCTGAACAGTTAGGACTGCAAAGCCTCATCATCCCAGAGGAGCATGGTGGTCAAGGATTCGGTTATGTAGAACTTGTAGTGGTCATGGAAGAAATGGGACGTGCTTTGCTATGTGCTCCTTTCTTCTCAACAGTGGCTTTAGCTGCCAACACCTTGATCCACAGCGGAGATGAAGCTGCTGCGGCTGAAGTACTTCCAGGAATAGCAAGTGGTGAAACAATCGCCACCCTTGCTTTCACAGAAGAAAATGGTCGTTGGGACGAAGAAGGCATCACGATGGAAGCCAGTGCAGATGGTGACTCTTGGAGCCTTTCAGGAACAAAAATGTATGTTTTGGATGGAAACATTGCCAATGTCGTTCTTGTTGCAGCCCGCACTGGCAAAGGCGTGTCTCTTTTCAAAGTAGATGGAGATGCGACAGGCCTTACTCGGACAGCTTTAGCCACAATGGACTTGACTCGTAAACAAAGTCGACTTGATTTCGAAAACGTTTCTGCCTCATTAGTAGGAGCAGAAGGAGAAGGATGGACTGTTTTAGAAACGGTTCTTAATCTTGCAGCTGTTGCCTTAGCAGCCGAGCAGGTTGGTGGAGCTCAAATGTGTCTTGACACAGCAGTTCAGTATGCGAAAGATCGCGTACAGTTCGGTCGCCCAATTGGCTCTTTCCAAGCGATCAAACATAAGTGTGCAGATATGTTACTTGAAGTTGAATCAGCTAAGTCAGCTGCTTACTATGCGGGTTGGTGTGCTTCAGAAATGAACGACGAGCTACCTTCAGTAGCGTCACTCGCAAAGGCGTATTGCTCTGAAGCCTATTTCAATACCACAGCAGAAAATATTCAAATCCACGGTGGTATTGGTTTCACTTGGGAGCATCCAGCCCATCTTTACTTCAAAAGAGCAAAGAGTTCTGAATTGCTTTTCGGAGACGCTACGTACCATCGCGAACTTCTTGCGCAACGTATCGGCATATAAACCGGAACAGCCACACTTGGCTGAGATCAGATGATTTGGCTATTCATAGTCTTAGGGGTTCTCCTCGTGGTAGCAATAGCTTTTGCTTTCGTTGGTGCGACCACTAACCGTTTGCAACAAAATGCTCAACCTGTTGTATTTGAAGTCGAAGACGCTGTTGATTGGGTAGCGGAACAACTACCAGATGAAGCAGCCGGCCAACTCACTTATTCAGAAGTAGTGACAATTACGCGATGGTGGCTTGAGTATTTTGATCAAATTGGCCTCACTACGGAACACGGACAAGAAATCGGAGACGAAGCCCTCTCGGAGGAAACGCAAGAAAAAATTGCTGAACTCGATGATGCCGTTGATTATGTAGTAGCGCGCTCTTTAGAACAAGAAGAACCACTAGATTCGGTAGCAGTAGTTGTAGTTGTAGATTTACTCAGAATCTATTTAGCAGAAATGGGTGCTATAACTGGAATCTCAGAGGAAGAATGAAAGACATGATAGATCGTTCCGCTTCAGTTTTTATCGCAGGACACAGAGGATTAGTGGGTTCTGCGATACTTAGGCGTCTCGAAAAAGAAGGATTCACAAACCTTTTAACTGCTACACGTGAAGATCTTGATCTTCGCCGTCAATCATCGGTAGATGAATGGTTCAATGAACATCAGCCCCAATATGTCTTTCTTGTAGCTGGAACAGTGGGCGGCATCGGAGCAAATAGTACCCGGCCAGCGGACTTCATCTACGACAACTTAATGATTCACGGAACAGTGGTGCATGCAAGTCATCAAATGGGTGTAGAGAAACTCTTATATCTTGGTAGTTCATGTATTTACCCTCGCTTAGCGAACCAGCCAATGAAAGAAAGCGAATTACTCAGCGGTCAACTTGAGCCAACCAACGAAGGCTATGCGATAGCAAAAATTGCTGGAATAAAACTATGCGAAAGCTATCGCCGTCAACACGGTTGCGATTTTATTTCAGCAATGCCAACAAACCTTTACGGACCTGGGGATAATTTCAACCTAGATGACAGCCATGTGTTGCCGGCTCTTATCAGGCGTTTCCATGAAGCAAAAATTTCTGATCAAAAAGAAGTTGAAATTTGGGGAACAGGATCAGCATTTAGGGAATTTCTACATGTAGACGACTTGGCTGACGCTTGTCTTTTTCTTATGGATAACTATTCAGACTCTGAACACATAAATGTTGGAACAGGAAAAGATAGTTCCATTGCTGACCTTGCGGGGAGGATACGCGATCTAGTTCATCCAGAAGCAACAATTTCGTTTGATATTTCTAAACCAGATGGAATGCCTCGAAAAGTCCTTGACGTTTCCAAATTAAAGGATCTTGGATGGGAATCAAAGATCTCTCTCAACGAAGGGTTAGCTTCGACTTATGATTGGTATCTGAGCGCAATAGAAACAGGGCAAGTGCGACTTTAAGATTCAGGTTATTGCTGCTTGGATTTACCTGCAGCCTTTTGTTCTTTCTTCCAAGCACGAACGTTCATTAATGCTTCCGGTCCATCAATATCTGCAACTGATCTAGGAGTGTCATCAGCAAATGGACCGGCGTGATTCTTCCACCCATCTGGCGCCACTCCCATTCTTTTAGCAAGTAAAGCAATGAAGATCATTGTTTTCTCGGCCCCATACCCAGGAAGTTCACGTATTCTTTTTGATAGCTCTTCTCCAGTGACTCCATCTTCCCAGAGAGCAGCCGGGTCGCCGTCGAAATTATCAACAAGGTATTGACACATCTCTTGGATTCTTTTACCCATTGCTGCAGGAAAGCGATGAATGGCTGGTTTCTCACAACATAAAGAAATGAATAACTCGGGGTCATACTCGGCTATTTCTGAGGCATCAAGGTCACCAAGGCGTTCAAAAAGAGTAGCAGGACCACGAAATGCCCATTCCATAGGGACTTGCTGATCGAGCAGCATTCCAATCAATAACGCGAGAGGATTACTATTTAAAAGAAGATCCGATTCCGAATCTCCAGTAATTGCAAGTGTTCCTTCAGGGAAAGCAGTCATAGGAAGTCCTTAATTGTTTCGTTATCCAACATGATCCTAGGTCCGAAAACTGTAAAGAGGAAATCAATTCGCCTCTAATATGAGTGATTAAAACCCCAGTTTCTTCTTAAACGAACTATGGTCAGCATCATGAACGAAATCCAAAAAGTGGTATATACCGACGGTGCTTGTTCGGGTAACCCTGGTCCGGGAGGCTGGGCTTGGGTTATTCCAGAAGGTTCGTTTGCAGCCGGATATGCATCATCGACTACCAATCAACGGATGGAACTACAAGCCACTCTTGAGGCCATAAAAAGTATTGACGGGCCCCTACTGGTAGTCAGTGATTCAACATACGTAGTTCATTGTTTTCGTGACCGTTGGTGGGAAGGCTGGATTCGCCGAGGTTGGGTCAATAGTCAAAAGAAACCTGTGGCCAACCAAGATCTATGGAAACCGTTATTAGACCTTTATCTCGAAAGAGAAAATATTGGATTTGAATGGGTTAAAGGACACTCAGGGGACCGTTGGAACGACGAAGCAGACCGTCTTGCGGTAGAAGCAGGAACTCGTCAAGTCACTTTGCAGGGCTAAGTAACTTCAGCCACTTAACTACTGAAGCTTTAGGGGTTCTTGGAGTAGCTATCGCAACTAGAACCCTCTTCTGCGTTTTTGACTGACTGGCTCGTAGAGTCAGATTTGGTCCACACATTTGAATCTCAGTTATTTCCTCTGATCTATCATTGATCTTCAAGAATCCTTTTACTCTGACCACACCGGTAGGGCGACTCTTTTCCCACAAGGTAAGAGCGGCAAGGTCAATAGAATCAGAGAATTCAAAAGTGGCAGAAACATGATCTATGGAAGAACTTTCTTGTTCTTGTCCCACCTTATCCAACCCAAAAAGCAGGGAAGGGGAAACTGGATTACGCAGAACCGAAGCTTGGGTCAAACCTTTCAGCCATGTCTCTACTGACTTAATTTCCTGCTCTTCTAATAAATCACATCGAGATAAGAGAATTAAGTCAGCTCCCATAATTTGCGAACAAACTGTCTCACCAACATATGAATCTTCACTTCGTTCAATCACCGAACAAGGATCAACGAGAACAACCACTCCATCTAATGAAAACCCCGGCGTATGGCCCCATTGCGCGATTTTACGAGGCTCCCCAACACCAGAAACTTCAATCACAACACGATCAATTTGACCAGATCGATCTTTTATTTGAGTCAAAGTTTCTGCAAACCCATCAACTAGAGAGCAACAGATGCAGCCGTTTGCCAGACTGATAGTGTCTCCGTCATGACTTAAGATCAACGACTCATCAATATTGATTTCACCAAAGTCGTTGACAATAATTGCAACACGTCCAATATCTGAATTTGTTAGCAGGTCGTTAATAAGAGTGGTTTTACCGGCCCCTAAATAACCACCGATTACTGTTAAAGGAAGATTTTTTTCGCTCATGTGCTATCCAACTGGAAAAATTCTTCCGCCCAGCATCGTTCCCCAGATAGGAATATCACGTAAGTTGCGGGGATCAGTTGTATAAGGGTCTTCATCAAGAATTGCGAGATCAGCAAACTTTTCAGAAGTAATAGATCCAATTTCGGTATCCATCTTTAATTGGTAAGCAGCTCCAAGAGTGACAGCGTGGAGGGCCTCTTCAACGGAAATGCATTCTTCAGGTCCCAAAACAAGACCAGAGGCAGTTTGACGATTCACAGCAGCCCATGCAACGTGAAGAGAACCTAAAGGAGTTACAGGAGCGTCACAATGCATGGAGATAGCAATGCCCGAATCAAGGGCTGTGCGAGCTGAATTCATACGTGAAGCCCTATCTGGACCGACCGTAGAAGCAACGTGTTGATCACCCCAATACCAAGTGTGGTTAGAGAACAGATTCACACACATTCCAAGAGACGCAATACGTTCATACTGTTCTGGGGTAGTGAGTTGACAATGCTGAATCGTGTAACGATGGTCTTCTCGTGGGAACTCATTTAAAAGAGTTTCTACTGCGTCAAGAAAAACATCCACTGCTTCGTCACCGTTGCAATGCACATGAACTAGAAGTCCCGACTCATGAAAAGGTCGAAGCAACTCAGTTAGTTGTTCCGGAGGAAAAACCCATATCCCATTCGGCCGATCATCCAAGTAGCCAGGCTCACGAAGCCTTGCGGTATAGCCCTGTATCGAGCCATCCAAAATAACCTTCACTGCACCTAAACGAAGCTTGGCACTAGATTGTTCTTGTATCGAAAAAATTGTCTCAGAAGTAGCTTGACTCGTTGCCGGAGTATCAAAAATAAAAAAACGGGCAGGGAAATCATCATGATCTACGACCTCGCGCCATTCATCAATAGTTGTTTGACGCGTGGAAGAAGGATTTCCCAGATCAGTAAGTGTCGTGATTCCTGCTCTATTAGCTAAGTGGCCTAAATCCCATTTTGCTTCCTGAGATTGCATACGGCCGAAAAAGGAACGAAAAGCGGAGCTAGCCAAAGACATCGCCGCAAACTCTTGAAGCTCACCAATTGGATTTCCGTTGCCATCTTTAGGTATGCCTTCCATTGGAATTTCTGAAGTTATGCCTTCTGCTTGCATCAAAGCAGAGTTAACGGTGGCTAGATGAGCGCTGGCGTGAAGAACAAAAATAGGTCGTGTAGTGGACACTTGATCAAGGTGGCTGCCGATTAGGCGGTCACCAGAGAAATAGATCGGATCTAAACCCCAAGCCAGTAAAGGCACATTTGGATCGGTAAGAGAAGATTCGGCATCGCGAAGACGGGCAATAACGTCATCTATATTTTTGCATCCAGGCCAAAGGACGCCATTTGGATCAGATCTATCGAAAAATCCACAGTAGGTATGCAACCACAGCCCAGCAGCCATCCCATGGCTATGGGCCTCAACAAAGCCAGGTAAAAGTATTTTGTTCACCAATGAATCATTAACTTCATGATTTTCGATAGAACACAGTTCCTCTAATGAACCCACAGCGCAAAAGCGATCGCCTCTTACTGCTATAGCAGATGCAGTCGGTTGTGAAGGATCCATAGTGTAAACAATGGAAGCTGGATAAATGGTCGTAGGTTCCACATCCTCACTCTAGTTGGAAGGAATCTCTTAGATTTGAAATAATCCGTGACAATTTCTCCAGTTCGCGTCTAAAGTCGGAATTACCGAAGAGAGGAGGTGGTCCAGATTAGTAGCAAACTTTATGGGACTTCGGAGGTGGGTGGCCGCTAGGCGGTTCTGGACCATCTGGCGAAATTCCGCCAGCCACCCTCAGATTTGACTTCAGTTTTGGTCCCAACTGATAAAAGGGTCTTTCTGAGATATCCAGAAATAGTTCCAATATTTTTAACTCTGGGGATGCACATAATGTGCATCCCCAGAATATTTTTGACCAGATAAGACAAAACAAACAAAGTAATCAGGAAAAGGAGGCAATCGTGTGGAAGTTAGAAAAGTAAGCCAAGCAGAACGTCTCGCCTATGAAAATGATGGGGTAGTGCATCTTCCAAATATGTTCAGCGCCACTTGGATTGAGTTTTTGTGTGAAGCTTTTGAAAAAGCTCTTGCTGAACCTGGACCTAACGCAGAAGAATATACTCCAGAAGAAAAATCAGGCCGCTTCTTTGCTGATCTAAATATGTGGCAAAGATTAGAACCATTTCGCGAGTTTGTTTTTGATTCACCAGCATCGGTCGTAGCGGCTCAAACAATGAACGCCACTCGTATCAATTTTCTTTATGACCAAATGTTCGTTAAAGAACCGAGCACTGATGAGGAAACGCCATGGCACCAAGACCAGCCCTACTGGGCAGTCACGGGAAGACAAGTTTGTTCCGTTTGGATTCCTTTAGATCCAGTTACAAAAGACTCGGGATTGCGTTTTATCAAAGGAAGCCATTTTTGGGAAGCCTACAATCCACATCATTTTGCAGATGACTCTCCTTACGAAGGAACAGGTTTACCTGAACTACCCCAAATCTATACCTCCTCGGAAGAACATGAAATAGTGAGTTGGAACGTTGACTCTGGCGACTGTTTAGTTTTTCAGGGAATGATTGTTCATGGGGCGTTTGGCAACCATAGCTCTACTCAAACTCGCCGAGCCTTAGCTACCCGATGGTGTGGAGACGATGTCAGGTATTTTCGCGGCAAAGGAGAAACAGCGATTCCCACCTCTGACCCTGGGCTCAAAAATGGCGATCTCTTAGATTGCGCACTTTTCCCCCGCGTTTATTAGATCAAGTGGCTGCCTTGTTGGTATGACGCCAAATCAACCAAGCAAAAAGAAACTGAAAGGGGAGACGCACAAAGTTCCGTACCCGAACATCAGGGGCATTCTCAACACGTACAGTTTTACCGAACTCATCTGTAGTGAAACCAACATCATTAATAAACATGTCAATATTTGCCGGATAGACAGCAGCTAAAAGCAGCAGCAAACCCCACGCTGCTTGGCGTCTACTTTTCTTCGGAATCAACGCAAGACCAAGAACAATTTCTGCAGCTCCTGACGCAAGATTCGCAAATGTCGGATTTGGAAACCAACGCGGAACAATTGCTTCAAAGAAATCTTGGTCAACGAAATGATAAACCCCAACAGCAGCAAATGAAGCTCCAATAAGAAACGCTTCAATGTCTCGGCGAGCAGCCTTATCTTTGGTGAGGTTACTTAATTTCATACTTCTTTATTTCTTGCTTCATTCAAATTTGCAAAGGTACAACTAACGCTCTGGCCAAAAATTTTACGCCTATACCTAGCGACAACTCTATAAAAAATGTCACGCAATGGAGACGGAACTATCCACAAAAAAGGAACCAATAAAACATAGTGCCAATGTAGAAGCCCGAGGCAACGGAGGACAGCTGAAGAATAAAAATGAATTTTGGAACCATCTAAAAAATATATTGTGTCAAGATCGCGCAACTTCTTGGGAAAAGACTGGATCAATTCGCGGCCCTCGCTACTTTCTATAGCGATAAATTTGACTTGCTTTCGCTTCCTTATTCTCGGAGAAAGAAATAGAGCTAAACGGTTACACAAAGCACATTCTCCATCAAGTAAAAGGATGGTTTCATCTTTTCTATCAATAGAAATTTTTTTTGTATCACTAACCATCATTCTGTTATACCGCCATTCGCCGCTATTCTGCAGATATGAATAAACCATCAGTTTTTTCTCATAGTCGCTTTTTGGGTGACAAAAGAACTCAACAGGTTTATGACTTAGAAGAAGTCAAAAACGAAGAGGCAATGACTGACATTCTTGACGAGTTATTGTCCGAGGAAACTTTTCTCTGCTTTAGTCCAGACACTCTTGCAGAAGCCCGTAATCGGGGCTATCGGCTTCATGAAGTTTGATTAACTTGCTGTCCGTTGTTTGATCAGATTCAAGGCACTGCCTGCTTCGAACCATTCAATTTGATCTTCTGAAAGAGTGTGCTTTGCAGAGATCTCACTTGAGGAACCGTCCGAGTGGGAGATATTTATTTGAACCAAAGAATCAGGAGCTAGATCCTGTAACCCCATGATTGAAATCCGGTCATTCTCACCAATGCGATTGTAGTCAGCAGGATCAACAAAGGTCAGAGCGAGAACACCCTGTTTCTTCAAATTGGTTTCATGAATACGAGCAAAAGAACGTGCTAATACCGCCTTAGCTCCCCGAAACCTTGGCTCCATGGCAGCATGCTCTCTTGAAGAGCCTTCACCCATATTTTCATCACCTATCGCAATCCACGAGATTCCTGCTTCATGGTAACGTCGTGCAATCTCAGGGAAAGAGCGATACTCTCCGTCAGTTATGTCCAGTCCAGTTCCTACTTCACCGGTGAATGCGTTAACAGCACCCATGTAAAGGTTGCCCGAAATATTCTCAAGGTGACCGCGGTAAGCCAACCAAGGCCCTGCCATCGAAATATGGTCAGTGGTGCATTTACCCTGTGCTTTCAAGAGAACAGGAAGATCAAGAAAATCTTTTCCATCCCATGGTTCAAATGGAGTTAAGGCTTGAAGCCGGTCACTAGTTGGTGATATCACCACGTCAATGTCAGAACCATTTTCTGGAGGAGCTTGGAAGGTGTCGACCCCAGGATCAAATCCATCAACTGGCAACTCAGTACCGTCTCCAACAGTTAGACGGACTTCTTCTCCAGCGTCATTCACCAAAGTGTCGGTTGCTGGATCAAAGTCAAGACGACCAGCCAGAGTCAAAGCGATAACGGTTTCGGGAGAGGTCACGAAAGCGTGAGTGGTTGCATAGCCATCATTCCGCTTTGGAAAATTACGGTTGTAACTAGTGACAATTGAATTGGGTATTCCATCATCTAGATCTTGTCGATCCCATTGTCCGATACAGGGTCCGCATGCATTTGCTAAAACAGTTGCTCCTAAAGCTTCAAAGTCAGCTAGAAGCCCATCGCGTTCAATGGTGGCTCTTACTTGTTCGGATCCCGGGGTAACTAACAATGGAATTTTTGCGGTCAATCCTTTATTTGCTGCATCACGAGCGATTGAAGCAGCTCGTGTTATATCTTCGTAAGACGAATTTGTGCAAGAGCCGATTAGGCCGGCACTTACTTCGAGCGGCCAACCGTTAGCTTTAGCTTCTTCGCCTAGATCTGAAACCGGTCTAGCTAAATCTGGTGTATGGGGACCATTGATATGAGGAGACAAAGTTGAGAGGTCAATTTCGATTACTTGGTCAAAGAAATCTGAAGGATTAGATTCGACTTCGTCGTCGGCTCGTAAATGTTCTGAAACTGCGTTAGCTGCATCCGCAACGTCTGCTCTGCCTGTTGCCCGCAAATATCGAGCGATAGCTTCGTCGTAGGCGAAAAGAGAGGTTGTTGCTCCAATTTCAGCTCCCATGTTACAAATGGTGCCTTTCCCAGTGGCAGAAAGGCTTCGCGCTCCAGGGCCGAAATACTCAACTATTGCACCGGTTCCGCCTTTGACTGTCAAGATTTCTGCGACCTTAAGAATCACGTCTTTAGGGGCCGACCATCCATCAATTTCACCTGTGAGGTGTACACCAATCAGTTTTGGCCATTTGGCATTCCACGGAAATCCGGTCATAACGTCTACGGCGTCGGCTCCACCAACACCAATAGCGACCATGCCAAGTCCTCCAGCGTTTGGGGTGTGGCTGTCCGTGCCGATCATCATTCCACCAGGAAAGGCATATTGTTCTAGGACGACTTGGTGAATGATTCCAGAACCTGGCTTCCAGAACCCAGCACCATACTTTGCGCAAACTGACTCTAGAAACGAGTAAACCTCAGAGTTGTCGTCTACGGCTGTAAGTAGATCTGTTTTGCTGCCTATCTTTGCTTGAATTAAATGATCACAATGAGTGGTTGTAGGCACTTGGACTTCATCAAGTCCTGCAGTCATGAACTGCAACCATGCCATCTGGGCTGTTGCGTCTTGCATTGCGACACGATCAGGTCGCATATCTACATATGAAATTCCGCGTTCTAACTCTGCACTAGATAAATCGTCAACATGATTTATCAATATTTTCTCTGCAAGAGTAAGCGGTCGACCAAGTATTTTTCTTCCAGTTTCAAGCCGAGATTCTAAAGAGGAGTAAACGTTTTTAATTAAGTCAATGGGTGTGGAGGCAAATACTGTCATAACTTAAGTATCTACGAAGTTCCAGCGTTTTATTGAGTATCACCGTTAAAAAATCAAGTTTTTTCGTGTTAATCAAAGATTTAAGTTTATTTTCAAGGGTATTTCATTTTCTCCCGCCACCTCAGACCCCTCGGTCATAATGCTAAGTTTCGGAAATGGGGATAGTTGCAGAAGATGTAAGAAGAGTTCGGGAACAAACCGACATTGTCCAACTTATCTCTGAACATACACAACTCAGAAAATCGGGTACTCAGTGGATGGGGTTATGTCCTTTCCATGGAGAAAATACTCCATCTTTTTCTGTCAACTACGAAATGGGTGTTTATCACTGCTTTGGCTGTGGAGAGAGTGGTGACGCTATTGATTATGTACAGAAAAAACAGCATCTTGATTTCGCTGGTGCAGTTGAATACTTAGCAGCAAAAGCAAATATTTCGCTCCGCTACACTGATAGTAACGAAAGCGAAAAAAGAGGACGCAGAAAAGAGCTTTTAGATCTCGTTCAGAAAGCAGTAGATTTCTATCATGATTGTCTCATTAATCGTCCGGACGCTCGCCCAGCTCGAGACTACTTAAGATCACGTGGTTACGACGGTGAGGTTGCTAGACAGTTTTCTTTGGGTTGGGCACCGAAAGAATGGGACGGCCTTTCTAAGCATCTAAGTACTTCTAATAAAAACCTAGAAGACGCCGGACTTGGTGCACTGAATAAGTACAACAAACAGTACGATTTTTTTCGGGACCGTATTATGTTTCCGATTTTCAATGAGAGAGGGGAGGCTGTTGCATTTGGCGGACGCCAACTTCCAGACGGGGAACCGCCGAAGTATAAAAATACTTCAGACAAGGCGAAGACGTATTCAAAAAAAGAGACTCTTTATGGCTTGAACTGGGCTAAAACGGAGGCTAGCAAATTAAGCGAAATCGTCGTTTGTGAAGGCTATACCGATGTTATCGGAGCACATCTTGCTGGAATAGAAAGAACGGTGGCCACCTGTGGGACGTCAATGACTGAAGATCATGCAAGAAAATTGAAACGTTTCGCTCCGCGAGTCGTTCTCGCTTATGACGCTGACAATGCAGGGCAGAAAGCAGCCGAACGAGTCTATGGCTGGGAAGAGCAATTCGAATTGGAATTTGCAGTGGCAGAACTCCCTGAAGGGTCCGATCCTGGAGATTTGGCGAGACAAGACCCAGCGGCCCTTCGCCGCTCTATCGAAGAAGCAAAACCATTTCTTCAATTCCGTATAGAACAAGAACTAAAACGAGGCGACCTCTCAACACCAGAAGGACGAGCAAGAACAGCTGCAAATGCTGGACATCTCGCAATGGAACACCCCAACCCAATGGTGAGAGACCCTTACATCATGCAAATTTCAGATCAATGCTTGGTTAGTCCTGATCAACTAAGAACACTTCTTCAGAACACCGCCCCTCGCCAACCAACCAGCCGGAAGAATGAGCAGACTCAATACACCCAAGAAGAAGTTGCCGATGTGCAGATTCCTGAAGTTGAAAAACAAGCTCTGCAGTTCCTGTTGCGTCGAAAAGATGAAATTGATGACTATTTAATGCCTGTTCTATTTTTGTCTCCTTCAGGACGATTGATTTATGAAACTCTTAAAGAAACAGAAGGCGACTTACGCGCTATGAGAGAACACGTTGATGAGAGTTTTTCTTCCGTATTGTTGGAAATAGCAGCTGATGATGTAACAGACGAAGACCCTCTTGGGGTGCTATCGCGTTTGTTAGCTTTAGCAGCAAAACAAAAAGCTGACGAACTTTCTTCTGTAGCGAAACAAGAAGATAGCTTCGACGCACTTCTTGAAGACATTAATTTCTTACGGCGTCAAACTGATGAACTTAGCGAAGCCCCTCAAGACATTGAACCGCTTAAGCCCGTATTGGAGTGGTTCAGGGGCATTACGTCTTGAAGAAAGAAGCCCGTTCAGCATCCCCTCAATGGAACGGAGTGGATCCGCACGAATTTTCACGGCTTATTCGACGCGGAAAATTGAAAGGCCAAGTAAGCCTTGACGAAATACTTGAAGTGCTGAGGGATGCTGAATTGGCTCCCTCTTTGGTTTCAGAGGTAAGAGAAACTTTAGAAAACGAAGGAATATCGCTTAACGACACGGTAGTAGAAGAAGAAAGCAGTGAGTCTCCTGAAGGGGAAACAAAGATAACTCGGCCTCCTAAACGTAATTTGAAGCGCCGCCTTAATAAAAAGAAAAGTTCGGAAGGAATAGGATCTTCGGACTCAACGCACCTTTACCTAAGCGAAATAGGTGAAGTTGCCTTACTTGAGG
Source organism: Acidimicrobiales bacterium AG-410-I20 (assembly GCA_949538625.1). Classification (GTDB taxonomy): domain Bacteria; phylum Actinomycetota; class Acidimicrobiia; order Acidimicrobiales; family MedAcidi-G1; genus MedAcidi-G2B. Next base: position 3,076 of record CATISD010000075.1, on the reverse strand, counting down.
CAGAAGAGGAAGTGAATTTAGCGAAGGAAATCCGTGAAGGGATGGAAGCAGAAACGCAACTAGCGGAGTTCCATGCAACTGGGGAGCTAGAGAACCTTTCGAGAGTCGACCTTTCTAAGCTTCGGCGACGTCAACGCCGAGGGGAACAGGCGAGAGATCGTTTAACTCGAGCAAATCTTCGCTTAGTCGTCTCCATCGCGAAAAGATATGCGGGTCGTGGTTTACCTCTTCTGGATTTAGTCCAAGAAGGAAACCTAGGTTTAATGCGTGCTGTGGAGAAATTTGATGGCGGTAAAGGGTATAAATTCTCTACTTATGCCACGTGGTGGATACGCCAAAGTGTTAGTCGGGCTGTTTCTGATCAAGGGAGGACAATAAGGATTCCAGTACACACTGCAGAAGCTATGAATAGAGTGGTTCGAACAGAACGAGACTTGACACAGGAACTAGGGAGAGCCCCCACTATTGAAGAAATAGGGGAGCGTGCAGCGGTGGATCCAGAGAAAGTTGATGAACTTTTACAACTCGGTCTTAGTCAAGGCACTCTTTCTCTTGATCTCCCGATGGGGGAAGAAGGGGATGTCAGCCTCGCTGACATTTTGCAAGATTTTGGAACCGAAGCACCAGAATCTGTGGCAACTCAACAAGTATTAGCAGAGGAGATACTAGAAGTTCTTGATTCGCTTGAAGAGAGAGAGAAACAAATCGTCCAGATGCGCTTTGGGCTTGATGGAACAGAACCCAAAACTCTTGAAGAAGTAGGAAAGTATTTTAAAGTCACACGAGAAAGGGTCCGCCAAATCGAAATTCGTATTTTGAACAAATTGCGACATCAGCAACGTTCAAAAACTTTCCGTGAATATTTAGACCAGTCCTGAACTTGTTATCGTCGAGTTGGACGCCAAGTCAATCGTGATCCTAAGAGATGCCCAGTTGGTGAAGTTCCGATTAAAACGATCAAGAACACAGTGAATGCTTCAAGTGTGGTCCAAGTGATAAGGGCGTTTATCAAAATGAGACGACCAACAAGGAGTATTCCTAAAGCAATCTGAACTCCTAGCAGGCGACGAAAGCGATCAGTGAAATTTCGTGCTGGACGTCCAGCGAAAGTCCATAAATCAAGTAAAAGGATTGTGAAAATAATCCCTACTTCTCCAGACAGTAAGGCTGACCGAGTTAGGTTCCAGCCAACACCTTCAAAAATCCAAAAGAAGAAAACAGCATCAATAACTAACGCTATTAGTGACACGCCGAAGTAACGAACCAAGGCTTGGCTTCGAAGAGGGTCAACCCTTAATCTCAGCAAATGTCTGAGATAATGCAAATAATGAATGGCACGAACTTTTGAACTGCCGCTTTCTCGTAACTGAAAATAGTAAGGGGATTCAGCAACTTTATTTATTTTTCCTCGCGCTAAAACTTCAAGAAGTATTTTGTATCCGACAGGCTGGAGATCGCAGCCAGCAATAGCTTTCCTGTCAACTATGAAATAGCCGCTCATTGGGTCAGTGACTCTGCCTACCGTTCCTGGAAGGAGGAGAAGGCCAAGCGCTTGAGCACCTTTTGAGAGGAGACGTCGCATCGATGACCAATTCGGAACCCCGCCTCCTGGAAGATGCCTGCTGGCAACCGCGACTTCAACTTCTTCATCAAATTTTGAAAGAAGATCAAGGAGGAGTTCAGGTGGATGTTGGCCATCTCCATCAATTACCCCAAGGAACTTTCCATTGGCGTGAGCCCAACCACAGACAACGGCTGTAGCGAGACCAGATTCACCGACACGCCTAATTACCCTCAGAGAAGAAATTTCTTCTGTCATTTCACGGGCAATCTCCCACGTCTTATCAGGGCTGTCGTCATCAACAACTATGAGCTCATGCGAAATGTGGTTTTCGTCTAGTAAATGGTTAAGGCGCCGAATAAGAGTCGGTATATTCTCCGCTTCATTAAATGTAGGAATAACCAAACTCAAAGTGACCTCTGGATGATGATCAGAAGCAATTTGGTTCACTTGACCACCATCTAAACAAATAAAAGACTCTGTACTCATTAGAAACAAATCTACTCCGATGTGTCGCTACTGTTAAATAGCAAGACTAAAACAGCGATTTGGTTCCCCTCCGGGCCAATACGGTGGTATCCTTTCGTTCGTTATTCCGGGGTAGCTCAGCTGGCAGAGCGTCGGACTGTTAATCCGCAGGTCGTGGGTTCGATCCCCACCCCCGGAGCAATAAAAAGGTTGAAGGTCGGTCGTTTAGGCCGGCCTTCTGCCTATATATCAATACTGCTAATCTTCTGTAAGATGAAAGTATGGACAAAACAGAACAAGTAGCGCAAATAAAGACGCTCATGGCCCGTTTGGATTCCGGGGTCAATGTTGATGCCGGAGGTTTTCGGTGTAATCCAACCAGTGTCTATGTTGATTCGGAACTTGCTGAGAAAGAAAATAAAGCGTTTTTTCATGATCACACGCAACTTGTAGGACTCTCAGGTGACCTTCCCACTCCTAACTCGTTCCTTACCGTGAATGACTTGAAAACACCTATTCTCGCCACTCGGGATGACCAAGGACGGTTTCGTGCCTTTGTAAATGTTTGTTCGCATAGGGGAGTGGTGCTTGAAGAAACAGAACGCGGAGAAACCCGACGGTTCACTTGCCAATTCCATCGTTGGACCTATGACACAGCGGGAACTCTTGTAGGAATACCTAAAAGCGAACACTTCGGTGAGTTAGATACTGATTGTTTTGGTTTAGTCGAGTTGCCTGCAGAAGAACGACACGGACTCCTGTGGGTGCATCCTGATCCTGAAGGTTCTATAAACCTTGAAGAACAGCTCGGTGAGGATTTAGATGCAGAGTTAGCGTTGTGGAACTTTGAAGAGCTTCAGTATTTAACTGAAGACGTTTATGCAGTTGATTGCAACTGGAAACTTGCGATGGACACTTTTGGTGAAACGTATCATTTCTCCGCTTTGCATTCTGAGACTCTGAACCTTCAGTTTCACGGAAATGTGCAGTGCTATGACACGTTCGGACGTAACCATCGAATGCTTCTCTGTAAAAGAGACATTGACG
>CATISD010000074.1 GCA_949538625.1 Acidimicrobiales bacterium AG-410-I20 | reverse complement strand
TCTAAAGATACGATCAATAAGACGAAATCCGTGGAGAGAACAAATGAAACCAGACATTCACCCTGAATATAGAGAAGTAGTTTTTCAAGATACATCATCGGGGGAATCTTGGATTACAAGGTCAACAATTGAAACTGACGAAACCGTTACATGGGACGATGGGCAGGAATACCCTCTAGCAAAGGTCCCAATTTCTTCAACTAGCCACCCCTTCTTTACCGGAACGATGACGATAGTGGATACTGCTGGACGTGTAGAGCGTTTTGAAAAGCGTTATGGGAAAAGAAAACGTTCAACTGACTCTGACGAATAAACCATAAGAGAATCTTGCTACAAGCATGATTGACGGTGAACGGCGCTCAGAATTAAACCAAAGAAAACTAGAGTCTCTACTAAGGACAACTTTCCCCGATAGCACTTTTGAACAGGTTAAAACTCAAAGTGGCGCCCTTCGGTCAAATAATAAAGCCCAATACCTATACGCACCCAGTGAGAAGGTTTCACCTCTAGCTTTCGCACTCACTTTTCTAGAAAAAGGAGATGTCATAAATATCATTCTTGATGAACCAGATCCTCTTCTGCTTCACCAAGCATTGGGCCTACATTCAGACATCAGGTTTTGGGTAGTTGAGAAAGATCAACTTATCCCTCACCCAGAAAGCAAGACTGCAGAGAAACCAGAGAAGCCAGTGGCTAACGAAACTGCGGTGTCTCTGTTACTAGAAAATGGGTGCGACGTTATACGAGAGCATGATGCGGTCAGGGGAGAAATAAAAGGGTTAGAAGTAGCGCGAATAATCAAAGATTTTGACAATGAATCCAATGTGCAAATTGGAGTAGGGCACTACGACCAAGAGGCACACAAATTAGTTGACTGGGGAGAGTCACCAGATGAGAAACTTGCCCGAGTAGTTTCAGAAGTGCACCAATACAGAAACAAAGAAGCGCAACCTCACCCCCTTAATCGGGTAGCTAGGCCCCAATGGCTGATATCTGAAATGATAGCATCCCCCGAAATCGTAGGATTAGATGAAGCATGGCACCTTCCAAGCCCAGAAAATGCAAAGGCGATCACTGAAACCACTCCAGCTGCAGCGCTAGGAAAAATTCGTGACCAAGTAATACTCGTCGTTGCTTCTGTAGGGTTAGACCTTAAAGCAGTTCCAATAGCATCAGGATTGTCAGTCACTACCGAACCAGATGAAATCTGGATGGTTCTACCAGAAAAAGACAAACATCCAGCGTTACTCAGACAGGCAGAACACCTCAAGACCCCTACTCATTTCAAAACGGCTAAAGAACCTTGGCCAAGCTAATTTATGCTGAGCTTCCAAGCATTAATTTAGGAACACAGATTTAAGGCAAAACTACAGGTATTCTCACTTCATGGCAGATCTTCATGAAGAACTAGAACAAGAATTCTTTGACCTTCAAGATCGATTAGGTGACCAAGACTTATTAGCTAATCAGGCAGAATACGCAAAGGCAGCAAAACGCTACAGCGAACTTGAAAACATTGTTAATTGTATCAGAGGAATTAAGTCATCTTCAGAGGACTTGTTGGTTGCTAAAGAAATGCTCTCAGAAGCTGATGGTCCGGAACGAGAAATCCTGCGAGAAGAAATAAACCAAAATCAAGAAAAAATTGCAACTCTTGAGGAGGAACTCCGACATCTCCTTATCCCTAAAGATCCAAATGAAGATAAAAACGTAATCATAGAAATTCGAGGAGCCGAAGGAGGGGAAGAAGCAAACCTTTTCGCCAGGGACTTGTATGAAATGTATGCAAGCTTTGGAGGAAAAAAAGGTTGGAAGCTAGAAGTTCTTAATAGCCAGCATTCAGACATGGGAGGGTTCACAACCATAACTTTCATCTTAAAAGGTCAAGATGTCTGGTCTCAGATGAAATATGAAGGTGGCCCGCATCGAGTTCAACGAGTCCCTGTCACTGAAACACAAGGTCGCGTACACACATCCTCAGCGACTGTTTCCGTACTCCCCGAAGCAGATGAGATAGACGTAACAATCCAAGACTCAGACTTACAGGTTGACGTTTTCCGAGCATCTGGGCCAGGAGGCCAGTCTGTCAATACAACTGATTCGGCGGTACGGATAACCCATAAACCAACGGGGATCATCGTTTCAATGCAAGATGAGAAAAGCCAGTTACAAAACAAGGCACGTGCAATGGTTGTTCTTCGATCCCGATTACTCCAAGCAGAACAAGAACGAATACAAGCTGAACAGTCAGCAACAAGAAAAGACCAAATGGGGGGA
>CATISD010000073.1 GCA_949538625.1 Acidimicrobiales bacterium AG-410-I20 | reverse complement strand
GAAACACAAGAAGCAACTACTCCAACTGAAATAGGTCCAGTCGCGCCTGAAGAAGGAAATAGCGCTACTACGTCTTTACCTTTTACGGTAGAAACCGAACCACCTAACAAAGCACCTCAAATCTCAATCCAAGGCCCAACTTGTCTTATTTATAATGCTCAAGACCCTGAACCGTTCCAAGTGACTCTCAATGCTGAAGACTCAGATGGAGATGCAGTAAATCTGGATCTCTCTTACAGCATCGGAGAGAAAATAGTTGACATAACAAACGAAATCGAGGTTTCGACAAATTTAAATACGCCTCTAACGCAAGAAGTCTCTATCAATTTAGAACCTGGGATAGAGGAGAGATGGATCCTTCTTTTAAGTCATGCAACTGACCCTGATGGGGCATCATCTGAGGCCGCTTCAGTGATTACTCTGGCTGATATTGAGTGCTAGCTTAAGCGGTTGCTAAAGCGCGTTCCAGATCTCCAATAAGGTCTTCGATAGATTCGATGCCTACAGAAAGACGAACAAGATCTTGTGGCACTTCTAACGCTGACCCAGCCACTGAAGCATGAGTCATCACTCCAGGATGTTCGATAAGTGATTCGACAGCTCCAAGAGATTCAGCAAGTGTGAAAACTTGAGTTGATACCGCAACTTTTTCTGCCGCTTCAATTCCACCCTTCAAGCGAAAAGAAACCATTCCTCCAAAGCCAGACATCTGAGATTTGGCGATTTCATGACCCGGATGACCTTCAAGCCCTGGATAGAGAACTTCTGAGACTCGGGAGTGGTTTAAAAGAACTTCAACAAGTTGTTCAGCGTTCTGGCAGTGACGATCTATACGCACAGCCAAAGTTTTCACACCACGTAAGGTCAAGTAAGAATCAAAGGGAGAAGCTACTGCTCCAACCGCGTTCTGAACAAAATTGACGTGTTCGGCAAGTTCCGGATGGCTTGTAGCTACAGCACCCCCTACCACATCACTATGTCCACCTAAATACTTCGTGGCAGAATGAACTACCGCATCAGCTCCGAGACTTAGAGGCTGCTGAAGGTAGGGGGTGGCGAAAGTGTTATCAACGACAACAATGCCGCCAAGGTCGTGTGTTATTGAACAAATTTTTTCGATATCAAAAATTGTCAACATTGGATTTGTAGGTGTTTCAAGCCACACCATTTGAGTTGAGTCACGCCAAGCGTCACGAATTGACTCTGGATTCGTGAGATCTACAGCAGTATGAGACAGTCCGGCACGACCATGGACTTTGTCAATGAGTCGAAAGGTGCCGCCATAAGCGTCATTTCCCAAGATGAGATGATCATTTGGATCCAAGAAACGAAGTAAAGCATCTTCGGCAGCAAGTCCGCTAGCAAAAGCAAAACCATGAGTAGCTTTTTCCAGACTGGCTAAGCATTGCTCCCACGCATGTCGAGTTGGGTTACCAGTTCTCGCATACTCGTAGCCAAATTTTGGTTCTCCAATATTTTCTTGAGCGAATGTTGTGGAAAGAGCGATCGGAGTTACAACACCCCCGGTACGAGGATCGTGAGGTTGGCCGGCTCGAATAGCTCTCGTTTCAAACCCATGTTCATCAGGATTTTCAAATCCAGAAAGTAAAGGATCACCGCCAATCATCTTATTCTCCTTCCCCTGATAGATTCTCAACAATATCAGCACGAGTAATGACCGTCTTGGGGCGACCATCATCAAAAACGAGAAGTGCTGGAGACTCTTCAAATATTTCCATAACTAAATCTATAGGTGTGCCAACCCCAACCGCTGGTAAGGCAGGTTCCATTGCCTCTTCTAAAGAGGCATCAAGAAAACCATTTTCCTCGTGTGTTTGAGCTTCAATCCAAGATTTAGAGATAGAACCAACAACTTCTGCAGCAGCTAGAGGCATCTCTCCCTTAGCAATAGGGATTTGAGAAATATCATGGTTTTCCATTACTGCTGCCGCCTCTTGCACACTTTGGGTCGGCTGAAGATAAACAAGTTCTGGGGCATTAGTGTCTCTGCCTACTAAAAGGTCAGAAACGGTTTTGCCCTCTTCAGCGCTGAAACCCATAGTGGACATCCATTGATTGTTAAATACTGTTGAGAGATAGCCACGTCCTGAATCTGGAATCACAACAACAACAAGATCTTCCTCCGTTAAATTTTTCGCAAGTTCACAAGCGGCAGCAATAGCGGTACCACCTGACCCACCAATTAAAAGGCCTTCTTGCCGGGTTACGCGATGAGCCATAGCGAAAGATTCAGCATCACTAATTGGTATAACTACATCAACTATGTCTGGATCATAGGTATCAGGCCAGAAGTCTTCACCGACACCTTCAACTAAGTAAGGCCGACCAGAACCTCCTGAATAAAGAGAATTTTCTGGATCACCAACAACGACACAAACATCCGGATTTTTTTCTTTCAGATAACGCCCCGCACCAGACGTGGTGCCACCGGTTCCAGCGCCAGCAACAAAATGGGTAATACGTCCTTTTGTCTGTTCCCAGATCTCTGGTCCTGTGGTTTCGTAGTGGGAGCGTGGATTATTTGGATTGTGGTACTGGTTTGGCCGGAAAGCATTGGGTGTTTCTTGCATTATCCGTTCTGCAGTTGAGTAGTAAGAACGTGGGTCTTCAGGAGCGACAGCTACTGGGCAGACAACTACTTCTGCGCCGTAGGCGCGTAGAAGATCAACTTTTTCTTTCCCGACCTTATCTGTTACAACAAATATGCAGCGATAACCACGTTGAGCGGCAACTATCGCTAGCCCCACACCAGTGTTCCCTGAAGTAGGTTCCACAATGGTGTCGCCTGGCTTTAAGATTCCTTCTGCTTCTGCAGCTTCAATCATGGTAAGAGCGGGACGATCTTTGCTGCTTCCCCCAGGGTTAAGAGATTCAAGTTTTACGACGATAGGGCAGGAAAACTCTTTATCTATACGCGCAAGGCGGACCATCGGGGTGTTCCCGATTAAATCTAAAACAGATTCCTTGATTTCAAGATCTTCTAATCCCATATAACTATTATGGTGGGGTAGAAGCCGAACAAGGCATTAAAAGCCAACCAATGGAATAGAGATAGAAATGAGCGAACCAGTACAAGTAACTAAACACATCAATGCAAGCTCAGAAGTGGTGTGGGGCCTCGTCACTGATCTGACAAGAATGGGGGATTGGTCTCCCGAGAACAATGGTGGGAATTGGGTCAAAGGAGCAACACAAGCAGAAGTAGGTGCAAAGTTCAGAGGGGTAAACAGCAATGGGAAAATTTCTTGGCCAACTCTCGTGAAAGTAATTGAGTGCGAGCCTCCAAAACGTTTTGTTTTCCGCTTGTTAGGTGGACCGTTTGGAAGCGTTGACTGGGTTTACGACATTAAGCCCACTGAAAATGGCTGCCAAGTTACTGAAAGTTGGATAGATGAAAGAAAATTCCTACTCACATACTTTGGTGGGAAATTAACCGGGGTAAAAGATCGAGCAGTGCATAATCGCGAAACGATGGAAGCCACTTTAGAGGCACTAGCTAGGGATGCAGAAACAGTCGAAAAGAGATAGTTTCTGCGACTAGATAAAAATAGTTACTGGTCTTCTTGCCAATGGGTGCAGCCACAGTTAACTTCTGCGGTGCAGTTGCAAGGATCACAAGTGCAAGGTGTTTCGTCCATACAACCAGTTTATGCGAATTTTTACCAAACAGTGAAATCTTCGTAATTATTTTGGCCAAGAATCCCAATAAGTAACCGCAGCGGCACCACCCTCACGAGTCGCCGGTTTAAAATCTGTTCCTAATGTGTAACCAACGGTGATTAAAGCTATTTGAGTTATTTCTTCATAGGGAATCTCAAGAACTTCTGCTGCTTCTTCTTCGAAAAGGAGGTGGATGGTGGTCCAACAAGTCCCAAGGGCGCGTTCACGAGCTGCCAACATAAATGACCATGCACTCGGGATAATTGAAGCAAGTGCCGAAGCGGACATCATAGAGGAGCCATCGCCCATTCTTCCGGGCAAACAGGGGATCACCATGGCTGGTACACGGTGAAAGTTTTCAGCTAGAAAAGAAGCGGAACTAACAACTCGCATTTGTTGTCGCGCTCGATCATCTCGAGGTATCGGCGGGGAATCCCCTGAAGAGGAGGCACCCATTTTGGCGTAAATCTCCCATCCCTTACGGTAAATATCACCCAAAGCAGCTTTTTTATCTTCGTCAGTTACCACTAGAAAACGCCATCCTTGCTGGTTTGAACCGGTAGGTGCTTGCACGGCGAATTCTAAGCATTCTTCAATAACTGAACGTTCTACCGGGCGATCAAAATCAAGCCGCTTTCGAACAGATCGAGTAGTTGATAAAAGTTCATCTGCAGACAGTCCAAGAGTAGACATAATTCTCCTTTAATTATTTGTGGCTTCAGCGAGGTCACGGATACCTTCAACGGTCCGCGACATATTTTCTTTCTGACCTTTTTGACGACCTCTTATAAGTCGGCTTTCCATATCCGGCATTTTTTCAATAACTGCAGTCAACCCAGAAGGCCCGGGCCCAAGAACCATGATGAAACGAAGCAGAGTTGAATCTTCACCAGATTCGATTTCGAATCGCCATTGAGCAGCAGGATTCTCAACGTCGCTGGCATGCCAGGCAAAAACTTCTTCTGGTGCATAATCAACAATGGTGCAAACCACTTCCCATTCACCCATATTCTCATTCTTATTTCGCCCAGCGAACTTAGCTCCAATACCTGGCTCTGCATCAATCCATTCCGCTCCCTGGAATTCGTCGCTGAAACGCGCCGGAAGATTAATATCTGAAACCAGAGTCCACACTTCTGCCGGAGAAGCATCAATATCTATCTCTACAGTCACTCCGTGGCCGCCACCAAAAGAGAGATCACCTTCAGAAGGAGATTGGGCGGTGAAAATACTTCGAACTTCATTCTTTTCTGACATGAGATTATTCCACCACATTCATAAAGGTAAATACACCTTGGGCTAGTCGCTTCCCAACCACGCCGGAACCTGATTGAGTAAGTAATTACTTATTTCTGAACAGCAATCCAAAGCATCACAAATAATACTGTTTTCGTCACCATGAAAAAGAACTGCTAACGGAACTTCTAAACGGCTAGTCACGCCAAGCGAACGCTCTGCCTGATCAGTCACATCAGTAAAGGAATCCATTGCTGATACTTGTGTAGGCAGCCCAGTTCCACTTATCCCCGCTAGATCAGTTGCTAAAACAAGTAAGTCCGGCCCGTGTGCGAGTGGCGGTAGTTGCCAAGTGAAAAGGAGATCCAGCGTAAGGTCATCACTCGGGTAAGCCTCGTCAGAAAGCATCATTATCTCATCCTCAAAGGACATCAGAGTGCGTGGCTCTAAATCAAGCGATAACTGCAAGTCAACTAGACCACCACATGCAGACTCCGGATGCAGGTCAATTTCAAAAGCTTGCCGCATAGTGTAAGTCTCAATGAAATGGCGTTCGTCATGGACATGGAAACCGTGTTCAACAGCAAGACTTTTTAGCTCAGCTATGAACCCGGGAATGTCTAGAAGCATCGCCTAACTATAAATGAACGCCTTGCATAAGAGACAAGTCAAGGAAACGAAATTACTTATCGGGAATAAAGTAATGCTTTGGCTTGTAAGCGGTTGGGGCGCTATAGAGTTCACAGTGTGAAGAAAATAGAACAAACAACCGTTTTATCTGAAGAAGTATTTATTTCAGAAGCATCATGGGTGAATGATGAACCTTACGTGACGGCTGAAGAAATTGAAAAGATACTTGGTTGGCAACTCAAACCCGAAGGACTCTGCAAAAAAGAGACATGTGTACCTGTTGGAGAAAAAGTCAGATTTACTGACGACGGATTACTAAGCCTTGAAGATACTGCTGGTTTAGTGGGTCAGCCCATACTTTCTCTTCCAGAAATAAGCATGGTCGCGGTGGGTCAACCCCATGAATTGCGGTCTGCTGCTTTAAAAAATCGTATAGCTCCTGACTTCGTACTTCCTGATATCTCAAAAGTAGACCGAGCTTTATCCGACTGGTCAGGAAAAAAGAGGCTTCTTGTAGCGTTCTCAAGTTGGTGAGGATGCGCATTTGATCTGCCAGGTTGGCAGGAACTCCATGACGAACTTTCTGATGAAGACTTCATTGTTATAGCGGTAGCGATAGATGAGGACCTAGAAGCTGTTCAGGAACTGGCAAAAGATACCACCTACCCCGTTCTTATGGACAAAGATCATCTTCTAACGGAGTTATATGCAATAAATAATGTTCCTACGGTGATATGGATAGACGAAAAAGGAAACATCACTCGACCCTCAGCCAGCGAATTTGGAACCGACGTGTTTACAGAAATAACTGGAATCAAAAAAGACTTCCATATGCAGCAGGTTCGCGACTGGGTAAAAGAAGGAAAAGTGCCAAGCGATGCATCTTATGCAGTGTCAGATCTCTCCTACGAAGAAATCCAAGCGAGACTTTATTTTAGAATCGCCGCCTACTTGCGGCGCGAAAATCGGTTACCTGAAGCCGAAACATATTTTCAAAAAGCAGAGGAACTCGCCCCACTAGATTTCACTATTGTTCGAGCAAGTATGCCTTTGCGTGGTAAAAACCCGTTTGGGGAAGAATTTTTTGAACTATATAAAAAGTATCAAGAAGCCGGATCGCCTTACCATGGAATACCAAGGCGAAAAAATCTCAACTTAAGTAATTGATCGGACTATGAAAGATTCAAGAAAAGTTCTTGCCGATCTAAACGAAGCCACAGATCAGATCTTGACGGAGTTTCAAAATTTAGACAATTGGGGTCCTTCAGGTCAGCGGCCTGACCAATACAACAGTGATGTCGCAGCCGACCAGGCAGCAACTAAAAGTCTTCTTTCAGTTGGCTACCGGATCCTCAGCGAAGAGTCAGAAAATCTTGATGGAGAAGGTCTGATAGTGGTAGTAGACCCACTAGATGGATCGACTAACGCTTCTCGTAATTTGCCTTGGTTCGCTACCAGTTTATGTGTAGTAGACGAAGAAGGGCCTTGGGTCTCGTTAGTTGTGGATTTAGTTCACTCAGTACGGTATGAAGCGATTAGAGGGCAAGGCGCTTATAAAGACGGACAACAACTTTTACGAAAAGACAATCCGGAATTATCTGAATCAATTATTGGAATCTCTGGACTGCCACCACAGAACCCGGGGTGGGCGCAGTTTAGGTCGTTTGGAGCAATAGCTTTAGATCTCTGCGCGGTCGCTGAAGGAAAATTAGATGGATTCATTGACTGTTCCGCCGATGCACACGGAGTATGGGACTATCTTGGCGCCT
>CATISD010000072.1 GCA_949538625.1 Acidimicrobiales bacterium AG-410-I20 | reverse complement strand
AGATTTGCCAGTCAATAACAGTTAGTTCTGGTCCGCTAAAAAATAGGTTATCTAGTCTGAAATCTCCGTGAGAGAGAGTGGTTCCGGCTTCGGGATACTGCATTAGTTCTGTAGTCACTGAGGGAAAACGTTCACAAACCTTTCTGATGCGGTCAGAAATTCTGTCTCCAAACATTTCTTGACAGATCGGCCAAGCGTCGGCAACCCCTTGTTGAACCCCTTGAGGCATCGGTGGATCCCATCCACGAGGAACCCAGGCCAAATCTTCTGAGAAGCGTGAGCTATCCCAAAATGCAGCATGGTGTTCCGCCAAGGCTTTTACTGCGTACTCAGCTTGAGGGATTGGACATCCGTCAATTTGGCTGTATACCTCCCCGCCGGTTAAGTCCTCAAGAACAAGAACGAAGTCATCACTTTCAGAATCATGAAAGGCGGCAAAACATTCTGGAGTGCCGAGGGCGCTGCTAGTGGAAATATCGCGATAGAACCCAACCTCTTTTTCGTAGAACATGAAAGTTCGAGTTAGGTGGCGAGTATGGTCATGTTGGACGGGAAGCTTAACTACAACAGTTTTAGGCGAATTTGAAGAGCTCGTAGAGTAATTGAGAGTTACTCGGTACAGGAGACCAAGAATACCTACTCCTTGACCTATGAGTTCTGAGTCAAAACTTGTTATCTGACCTTCGGATAGCGCTCCTGAATTTTGAAGCATTTGAGTAAGCCATTCTGAAGTTACTTCCTCAATAGTTGACGGAAAATCTTTTGAACTCATTGGTTCTCCCTATATGTAAATCGTAGTTCTAACGAAGGTACTGTTTCAAAAGAAACTCGTCTAGTTCAGTTATTCATGATGGGTCACACCAACTGAAGGTGGAGGATTGAAACCTTTTGGCCATTGAGTTGACTCATCATGTCTTACCCCTTCTAAAGTTACATCTTCAAAAACAAGAGTGTCGGAGAAATCAACTCCTCCAAGATCAGCAAAAGAAAAATCAACAGACACCAGAGAAGCCCCTCTAAAAATAGCGCCTGTCAAATTAGCTGCTTTGAAATAGGTTCCTGAGCATATAGAACTTCGAAAGTCGGTGCTCATAGCAAAAACACCGGTGAAATTAGTATCACGTAAGCAAGTCCTTGATAAAGAGGCGCCAGCGAGAGTCGCTCCGCCGAAATGAGCATCTGTTAAGTCTGATCCTGTAAGCCAAGCACCACCTAATTCAGCAGACCTAAAATCAGTTTGAGTTAAATTGGCGTTACCTAACCAACTGCGGCTTAGAACAGCTCCAGTAAATTGAGAGCCAGACAAATCAGCAGACCAGAAATTCACATGGTGTAAGTCCGCCTCGTTGAAAATTGTTGAGCGGCAGACAGTGTTCCTTAAATCCGCTCCAACCATATGCGATTCTGAAAGATTGGAACCGGTTAGTAAAGCACCGCCAAGCCAAGCGTCAGAGAGGTCGACAGAACTTAAATCGGCATCGGTGAGATCCGCGCCTGCAAGGTCAGCTCCACTGCCTATCTGGTACCCGTTTACCTCCACAATTGAAGCCTAGATTGGGAAATGCATAAAAGCGTTACTTTGAGTGATGGTGAGTCGACAGTAGGCGGGGTTCTGTCCCTCGGCTCCTTGCGGAAATCCGAATGGGTGACCATCCATCTATGCAGCCCACCTTGGAGTGTCTACGGGCGGACCACCCTCTCCATTATTTGGCCTTGCTCCGAATGGGGTTTACCTAGCCGATTAAGTCTCCTTAACCGCTGGTGCGCTCTTACCGCACCGTTTCACCCTTACCTGTGTTATCTCTAAAAAGAGGTAACCATCGGCGGTCTATTCTCTGTGGCACTTTCCTTCGGGTTACCCCGACTAGCCGTTAGCCAGCATTCTGTCCTATGGAGCCCCGACCTTCCTCAGTACAGATAAACCGTACCGCGGTCACCTTGTCGACTCACCATCTCTTACAGTTTGTCTTAGTTTGTTGCTAATCTGCAACGAAAATTAAATATCTCAAGTTTCTAGCGATGGTAATATCTCATAGGGGAAATTTTTGTGGGTATTCCTGAAATCAAAACTCAAATCAAGGAGAGACAGTGACACTTGAAAATTACGGTGGTTGGCCTGATCTTCTAACAAGACTTTGTGAAGGTAAGGAGCTTTCTGTGGATGAAACAGAAGCCATACTTACAGAAATTCTCGCAGGGGAGGCTGATCCAACTCAGATAGCAGCTTTCTTGATAGCGATAAAAATAAAAGGTGAGACGGTAGAGGAAACAACCGGACTAGTTCGAGCGATGTTAGCTGTCGCCGAACCTCTGAAAGTACCGGAAGGAACTATTGACATCGTTGGAACTGGCGGGGGGAAGAGACGCCAAGAAGGAGCACTGAATGTTTCCACCATGGCTTGTTTTGTTGCCGCTGGAGCGGGAGCAACAGTTTGTAAACATGGAAATCGCAGAGCATCTTCAACTTCTGGAGCTTTTGATCTTCTAGACATTCTTGGTATTGGCGTAGAATTAACCCCGAGAGATCTAGAAGCCCAAATTGAGGAACATGGTTTAGGGTTTGCTTTTGCTAGAACGTTTCATCCTGCTATGAGGTTTGCCGGTCCAGTAAGAGCTGGTTTAGGTATACCCACTGTTTTTAATGTCCTTGGTCCGTTATCTAATCCAGGGCGCGTCAAAAGACAAATAGTAGGAGCCACAGATCATGGGCTAGCAGAGCGGATGATAAAAGTTCTTCAAGCCAATGGGTCGGAACACACATGGGTAGTTTGTGGTCACAACGAGGTTGATGAAATTAGTATGACCGGCTCGACAAGAGTTTTAGAGCTCCGAGAGGGAGAAATAACTGAATGGAATTTAGATCCAACTGATTACGGGTTCAAGTTAGCTAAAGAAGAGGAACTGATAGGTGGTTCTCCTGAAAATAATGCAAGAATCGCTTTATCTATTTTTTCAGGAGAAGAGACTGGTCCTAAGCGAGATATGGTCGTCATTAATGCGGCCGCAGGTCTTGTAGTAGGAGGGCAGGCTGTCGATCTAGAAGAAGGAATAAATCTAGCTCAACAATCTATAGAAAATGGCGGGTCTTTACGGAAACTAGAGGCAATTTCAAGCCAAAAATAAAGGTTTTTTTGACTGTCACATCCTGCTGTCATGATTGAATTCATGAGAAACAAACAAAATTCTACCACTCCCGGTAAGACCGAAAATCTAGTAATTGACTGCGATACCTGTGTTGTGCAAGATGAAGAAATTTGCAAAGAATGTGTAGTGACATTCATCTGTAACCGTGAACCAGGTGAAGCGTTAGTTATTGATTTAGAGGAGGAAAGAGCCCTGCGTTTATTGAACAAAAGCGGTTTAGTCCCACCTTTAAGGCATTTAGAGGTACAAGCTGATAACTAAATGGTGGACCTTGCTTCATATTCTGCGACGATAGGAGTGTGGGAAATGAGAATAATGATATCGAACGGCTCTCTCACCTTTGTGTAGAAGCAGGGCTAAATGCCGGCTTGGATTCAGTGGGAATAACTAGCGCTGATCCATTTTCTGAAGCACTTACAACTTTGAAGGAACGAAAAAAATCTGGTTACGCAGCTAGCATGCAATTCACATACCGAAATCCAGAGCGTTCAACCACACCTACAAGAATTATTCCCAATGCAAAATCTTTGATCGTTGGGGCTTTGCACACTCCATCTCCTCGTCTACCTGACTCACAGGAAGGAGACTCTCGTATATCTGCCTATGCCCGTAAAGACTATTACTCTGATTTACGTGCTTCTTTGCAGTCCGTAGCCAAGATCTTAGAAAATGAAGGATGGAAAACAAAGGTAGTTGCAGACGATAATGCGTTAGTCGATCGGTCAGCAGCACTTCGTGCTGGAATAGGTTGGATGGGGAAGAATTCAAATGTCCTTATACCGAAAAAAGGAAGCTGGTTTGTTTTGGGCTCGGTTGTAACTGATGCTCCACTCGTAGAGAATGAAGAACCAGTAAAAGATGAGTGTGGTCAGTGCTCTAGATGCATAGATCTTTGTCCGACTTCAGCAATAGTTGAGCCAGGCGTAGTGGACGCAAGACGTTGCATAGCATGGCTTGTTCAAGCGCCAGGTTCAATTCCAGAGGAGTTTCGTTCTTCAATAGGAAATCGGATTTATGGATGCGACGATTGTCAAGAGGTGTGTCCTGTAGGGCGTCAAGATCGGATAAAAGGAGAGATCTTTGATTCTCTGGCAGATATTTCTGCGCTTCAGATCCTTAAATTTACAGACGAAGAGCTTCTTAATCGATACAGCCACTGGTATATAGCAGAACGCAACCCTAAATATTTAAGAAGGAATGCTTTAGTAGTATTAGGGAATTCAAAAAAGAGAAATTCAGAAGTTGATCAAGAAATCAAAAAGTATCTTCGGAACTCTGATGAAATTCTTAGAGAGCATGCAGAATGGGCGTATATGCAACGGAGCATTTCATGAGGCGACACATCTTAGTGACAAATGACTTTCCTCCTAAAGTAGGTGGAATTCAATCTTATTTGTGGGAGCTATGGAGAAGGCTTCCTGAAAGAGAAGCATTAATATATACGACGCCTTATAAGAATTCTGCTGAATTTGATTCAGAAGAGCCTCATGAAGTTATTCGTTCTAAAGAGCCGGTTTTGTTACCTCACCCTTTTCTTCCTCAAAGGATAAGAAAGTTAGCGAATAAGCATCAAGCAGAATTAGTTATTTGGGACCCAGCGTTGCCAGTAGGGCTTTCTGCAATTCGTACAGGAAACCCTTATGGTGTAGTTCTCCATGGCGCAGAAGTGACTATCCCTGGAAGGCTTCCAATAACACGTCAAATGCTTAGCAGGGTGCTTCGCAACGCTTCTCTTGTTATCTGTGCTGGTAATTATCCAGCTTCAGAAGCTGAACGAGCTGCACGACAGTCTCTACCGACTTTAATTATCCCTCCAGGTGTAGATATCGAAAGGTTCAAACCCTTGACATCTAATGAAAAATCAGAAGTACGTAGGAAGCTTGGCCTTCCTGTCGAATCCCCATTAGTGGTTAGTGTTAGTCGGTTGGTACCACGGAAGGGGATGGACACTCTAATTAAGGCTGCGGCAAGATTAAAAGAGTCCATTCCCGATGTTGTTGTAGCGATTGCAGGAACTGGACGCGACACGAAACGATTAGAGGCCTTAATTAAGTCAACCAATGCGCCTGTGCAATTACTTGGGCGTGTTGATGATGAGCTTCTACCCGGTTTATACGGAGCTGGAGACGTCTTTGCGATGCTTTGCAGAACTCGTCTAGGGGGGTTAGAACAAGAGGGGTTCGGGATAGTTTTCTTAGAAGCAGCTGCCGCAGGAGTTCCGCAAGTCGCAGGAAATAGTGGGGGAGCGGCAGAGGCAGTGGAGAATGAAAAAACTGGAATAGTAGTTGATCCTCCAGATGACCCTATAGCAGTGGCGTCAGCCTTAGAAGAAATCTTGAGCGATGAAAGTAAGCGAGAAGAAATGGGGAGAGCATCTCGTGAGCGAGCTGTAAAACACTTCTCGTATGATCAGCTAGCTAAAAAATTGGAAGAAGGAATTTCTTTAGTTGAAATCAAGTGAGTCATGGATGAGCTATCTGAAAAATTAATAATAGATATAAACCGTTGGGGAACAGTAATCTTCTTTGTTTGTGTTTTAGGGTCTGTATTTTCAGAAGGACTCCTGCGGACTGCTTCACTTGTTTTTAATCTTTTACTTTTTGCTGTGGGTTGTGTTGCTTTTATGACTGCTTTTGTTAGAGCAGTAAAGAGAAGCAGGAAGGTAGTTATTAGTGTTGGTGGTTTGTATTTTCTTTCAGGGTGTGCTCCCAAAAATATAAGAAGATTAATGATGGGTTTACTAGTCTTCCAAGTAGTAATTTCGCTTACAGCGGCGACACTCCGGCCCTACACAGTTGTGGCGTCTTCTGTTCTTGTTCCTGTATTTGGTCTAGGCATGTCTGGGTTATGGGCGGCAAATCATGGAAAATTTGATCCAAGGTAAAGGAAAATAACTTCCAGTTGTCAAGTTACGCGTTAAAGTCAAATTAGAGGAGATACACATGACAGATCACGCAAGCCAAAGAATTCTTATAGAAGCCTCCCCAGAAGAATGCTTCCGAGCCGTTATAGATGTGGAGAGTTATCCAGATTGGATTGATGACATCAAAGAAGCGACAATAGTTGCTTTAGATGATGATGGAAGAGCAGGTGATGCTACTTTTCGGAGCGCGGCGATGGGTAGAAGTAGCACCTACACTCTTCGTTACAGCTATGGATCCAATCCATTGAGAGTGGCCTGGCGTTTACTCGAAGGTGACATCATGAGGCGGATGGACGGTGAATACGAATTCTCTGAAGTCGAAGGTCAACCTGGTGTCAGTCAAGTGCATTACCATTTAGAAATAGATTTACTCGTTCGACTCCCGAGTTTTGTCAAACGTAGAGCAGAGGCAATGATCGTTCACAGTGCTGTTGATGACCTCAAATCACGAGTTGAGTCTGGTGGTAAATCTTCTGAGAATTCTGATGCTCAATCCCCGCTAATAACTTGATGGATGTTGAATGGGGTGCAACACATCCTCTTAGTATTTAAAATCGGGTCTGTATGCCGGTACTGTTTGCGGTTATTTCTGCCGTATTTTACGGAGTAGGAGATGTGCTTGGGGGTATCGGCGTTCAACGCTCGAACCGAATAGGCGCAGCCATCTCGATGGCCGCTGTAGCGAATATAACAAGTGTTATTTTTCTTACAGCATTCGTATTGATAAGCCCTCCAGAGGCTGTTTATTTAGGAGATGTATTATGGCCAGCGCTTGCAGGGCTTTTAATGGCAGTCACTCGACCACTTTTATATGAGGGGATGGCTCGCGGTCCAATAACAGTCTTTGCTCCAGGCTTTGGACTGACAATGATTGCTGTTCCCGCATTAATAGGCCCATTTATTGGTGAGTCACTATCCGCTCTGGAAATCCTTGGAGTCATTCTTGCCATTCCCGCAGTGGTGCTTCTTTCAAGTCGAGATGGGTTGCCAAAAATAGAGGAAATATTAAAAAGCCGAGTGATCGGACTCTCACTTTTAGTGGGAACAAATATTGGTATAGCAGGAATTTTTACTTCTCGAGCAAACCCTGAGGCAGGCCAACTTCCCGTTCTAATTATATTAGGAATGGGCGTAGTGGTCTTGACTCCCGTTGCCCGAATCCGATCTGGTTCCTTTTGGCCGGATAATGAAGTAAGAAAATTTGGTTTCGTCCTTGGTTGCACAAGTGGAATAGCCTTCATTTTGAGCACTGCAGCATATATGCGCGGCTCGGTAGCGGTAATAACAGCTTTAATCGCTCTATGCCCTGGTGTCAGTGTAATTGTGGCCTGGAAATTCCTTAAAGAGGAAATATATGGACTGCAAATAATCGGAGGAATTTTTGGATTGGCATCAGTGATATTTTTCTCAATTGGAGCTTGACTACCGATGAACTATGAACACACACAAAAGGTATCAGTGGTTAGAGATTTTCTTTTGGTCTCTCTCTTTGTTCTCGGACCTTTGATTCCCGGGGGCATATGGTGGGGGTATCCACTATTTGTAGTGCTAATGCAAGTGCTTCTTCTACCACTAATTTTCTTCTTATTCGTATTTCCAATTTCACAGTCAACCATTTCTTTAACTAGTGATTATTTGGAATTCAGATTCCGGTATAAGTGGCCCAAACTGGTGATTGACTTATCAGACATTGACTCCGTTGAAACAAAAGACGTTTCGCTTTGGCGCGGATGGGGGATAAACACTGATATAAAAGGAAGAAAATTTTGGCGAGTTAGAGAACGTCAATGCATTGAGATCTCAAAGAAAGACGGTAAACGATTCCTTTTAGGAACAAATGACGCTGAAACTTTAACTATGTTTCTTTCAAGCGCTTTAGAGAAAACATGAACTAATTCCAGTTTCTACTTCGCTGAACCGCTTCTATCCATTTCTCGTACTCACTATCAGATAGTAAATCTTCCTTGGAAGGAAGCGCCGTTCTTTCTGCTTTCCATTGTTGTGCAAGATCTTCAGTAGA
Source organism: Acidimicrobiales bacterium AG-410-I20 (assembly GCA_949538625.1). Classification (GTDB taxonomy): domain Bacteria; phylum Actinomycetota; class Acidimicrobiia; order Acidimicrobiales; family MedAcidi-G1; genus MedAcidi-G2B. The sequence continues at coordinate 4,588 of CATISD010000072.1, read as the reverse complement.
TGCCCAAATTCCTTCTGCTAGTCCTGCCAGCCATGCTGCTCCAAGGGCAGTTGATTCCGCTGTAGCAGAACGAGTAACCGGAATCTTCAATTGATCAGACTGAATATCCATCAAAAGGTTCATTGCTGACGCTCCACCATCAATTCGTAGATCATTTATTAGATGCCCATTTGCACGCATCGCATCAATTACATCACGGGTCTGGAAAGACATTGACTCAATTACAGACCGAGCAATTTCTCCGCGACCAGTTCCTCTCGTTAAGCCAATGATCATGCCGCTGGCTCTAGGATCCCACCAAGGACTACCTAAACCATTAAAGGCAGGAACGGTATACACCCCTCCACTGTTCGAAACACTTAGAGCAACTCCCTCAAGGTCGGGAGCCTGATCAATGATTCCTAAACCATCTCTAAGCCATTGGACAGTCGCACCCGAAGAAAAAATTGAACCTTCTAAGGCGTAGACGGACGGCTGGTCAAAGAGTTTCCACGCGATAGTTGTTAAAAGCCCTTCTACAGGAACAGGGAGAGTGCTTCCAAGATTGGCGAGTACGAAGCCACCGGTTCCGTACGTATTTTTTGCTTGTCCTAGAGCGAAGCAAGCCTGACCAAAGAGAGCGGCCTGTTGATCTCCAGCAATACCACTTATGGGTATACCAGACTTCACTGGACCTTCCGGTCCTGTTTCTCCAAATCGTCCGGCGGAACTCATTACTTTTGGTAAGGCGCTGACAGGCACTGATAGAAGGTCACAGATTTCTTCGGACCATTCTTCGCGAGAAATATCAAAGAGCATGGTTCTGCTGGCGTTTGAAGGATCAGTAGCGTGAACCGTGCCGCCAGTTAAGTTCCAAAGTATCCAAGAATCAATCGTTCCTAGGCGCAAGTCAGTGTCATTAGTAACTCCACCTTCGTTTAGGAGCCATGAATATTTTGTTCCAGAGAAATAGGGATCTAACACGAGTCCTGTGGTTGTACGAATAAGTTCCAAATAACCATTTTCAAGAAGGTGTTCGCAATGCTCAATCGTTCGACTATCTTGCCAAACGATTGCTTTATGTAGAGGTTGTCCAGTGGAAGCGTTCCATGCCACCACTGTTTCACGTTGGTTTGTGATTCCGATGCCAGTAATTGGTTCAGTAATTTTTGAACATACGTCTTGAAGGGTTTCTGAAACGCAGTCCCAAATTTCTACTGCATCATGTTCGACCCAGCCGGGGCGAGGAAAATGTTGGGTTAACTCACGCTGTGAAATGGCTACTATTGAGCTGTCCTGATCGACAACGAGGCTTCGAACACTTGTGGTCCCTGCATCAATGGCTATTAAGTACGACATATAAAAAGTATGGCCAATATCTTCAGGATTTCAGTGGCAACTGTGAATCTTGAAGATAGGTGAGATAGTTGGAACAACGGACAGGTTCTCCGTCAGTAGGAGGTTCTCCATCGCTTACTGGAGCGTTAACTACGGTAGTTTGGTCGTCGCGCCTTAGCAGCACTAGTACTTCCTCTATTTCAATTCCCTTTAGTAACTCAGTGGAGGTGCACACTAACATGGCAAATGCGAGTTGGTTGCTGGCCGAATCATCAGTTGGAAAGCCGTCGAGAGTATCTAGATATACAAGAAGAGTTGATTCTTCAAGAGTAGTTCCAACCAGCGAACTTCCTTCAGCGAATGGCGACACTAGTCCGCGTTCTTGTTCATCAGCGGTAGGGCCATTGAGAATCTGTTCAAGGATAGTGTTCACTGAACCGTCAGGTTCAATTTCTCGTTCAACTGTTTCGAGAAACATCGATCCTTCGTCTGAATCTTTTGCAAGAAATATTTGAACAGTTTCAAGGACAGAAGGAGCTTCAGTTGTTGAAACGGCGCCTTCAACAAGGGTGTCTGGTAATTCTGCCGAAAGGCTGCGAGGACTATTTTCAAAGGTAATGCCACAGGAAGCCAGGAATAATATGACTAAGGGCAAAGTTTTTGAGAGCGAAATTGTCTTTTTCATTGTTCGGACCCTAGCCCTTCCGCCATTGGTAGTTGAATAACAAATCTGGCTCCAGATTTTCCATCAAGTCGACCTTCAACCCAGACTTGGCCGCCATGAAGACGGATATCTTCGCGGACCATACTTAAACCTAAACCACTGCCGGTGTCGTCACCGCGTCGTCCAGCAGAACTGCCACGTGAAAAACGATCAAATATTTCAGCTCTTTCTGATTCTGATACTCCTGGCCCCGCATCTTCCACCGCGATTTCAACAGAGTCATCTTCAGCGGAAATGGAGACAGAGGTAATGCCTCCACCGTATTGGATCCCGTTTGTTAATAGATTTGAAAGCGCTCTACCTAGGCGACGCTTATCCCCATGAACGTAAAGATCTGAGATTGGTGTTAGCTCAACAAGTACTGATGAATCTACGTGATGAGTTCTTAAGGTTGCTGACACTAATGAATGAATCTTGATTGATGAATTTTCAAGAGAAGCGACACCCCCATCAAATCTAGAAATCTCTAGCAAGTCTTCAACTAGTCTACTGAAGCGCGACAAATCAATCGAAAGCAAGTCAAGTGCAGTCCGTGACCGTTCAGATAGTTCGTGTCGACGTGCCTCTAATACCGCAACGCTTGAAGTGAGAGTCATTAGCGGACTCCGGAGTTCGTGGCTTACATCAGAAGCAAATCGGGCATCACGTTGAATTCGATCTTCAAGTGCTCTAACCATTTCATTAAATGATTCAGTTAGAACGTCAAGATCCGGATCATGCTGCTCATCTAAACGTGTATCAAGATTCCCTCCCGCAATAGCAGCAGCAGCTTCGCCCACTCGACGCAACGGTCGCAATGTTCTGCGGCTAGCCCATAAACCTATAAGAGCTCCGAGAATTGTTGTGACAGTTGCAGCTCCGACAATAATTATTTGAAGATTGTCTAATGTGCTATCCACATCACTCAAATCAACAACTTCAAAGTAATCGGCCTCGAAAGCTACAAGCGGAATACCGATCGTAAGATAGGGGCGCTCTTCTATGGAGGAACGCATTTGTCCGGGCTTCCCTTCGCTTACTTGGTCCACTAAAGGTAGAGGAAGATCGGCAAAGCCAATTTCCGTTCCAGGAAGCCAACTGTCGTTTAGTCGTACGATGGTTTGGGCTCCCTCTATTCGTGTCAATGAATCAATGATTCCCGGAACGTCTTCAATGGTTGATTCTGGAGTCAATTGATTACTTAAACGACTGGCATTATTGACGGCGATCGCTGCTGCAGAAGCCTCACGATCATCAACTAGTTGCTGGCGAGTGAAAGTAAGAGTTGCTCCGGCAAGAAGAAGAGAGATAGCTAGTCCGCCAATTGCATAAGAAAGGAGAATTCTTGTTTGTAGACCAAAGCTAAATGATCGAGAAGTTGGCGGTGCATTCATCGTGATGAGTGGACATCTAGGGCTGTAACTTGTAGCCCATACCTCTCATGGTGATTATGTAACGAGGCTTAGCTGGGTCAATCTCCACTTTTGTCCTAAGTCGCCTAACGTGAACATCCACTAATCTTCCGTCTCCAAAGTAGTCATAATCCCAAACGCGCTGAAGGAGGTCTTCTCGGCTTAAGACCCGACCGGGGTTACTTGCCAGTTCAACCAAAAGTCGGAATTCAGTTCGAGTAAGGTAGATCTCTCTTTCGTCAACTAGAACGACTCCTTCTTCAGGAATTACTTCAAGTCCGTCGATTTGAATTCGACTTGTTCCGCTTTCACTAGATCTAGCCCTTCTTAGTAGGGCGCGAATACGTGCAGAGAGTTCTTTTGGAGCGAAAGGTTTTGTTAAGTAATCGTCGGCGCCTGCTTCTAATCCTGCTACCACATCATGGGTGTCGTCTCTTGCGGTAACCATGATTATTGGGACGTCACTGTTTCTCCTAATGCTACGACAAACTTCAAATCCATCTATTCCAGGAAGCATGATGTCAATTAGAACTACATCAGTTGGGTTACGAGTGAAGGAAACGAGGGCCTCTTCTCCTGTGGCGGCTTCGTCAACACTCCACCCTTCTTCTTCTAAAGCTAAACGAACAGAGGTTCTAATTCTTTCGTCATCTTCAACGGTGAGTATTTGGGTTTCTGAAACTGACATAGTTTTTACCTGAAAGGTCTATCTGAATAGTTTAGGCCTCATTCCTAGTTAAAGTTTGTAACAACTCAAGGAGTTGTCCATGAATCGAGGAAGGAGCGGCGATAACGTACTCTCCTGTTGGGAAATTTCCTTCTAGATCTGAAACTTTCCCTCCAGCCTCTGTGATGATAATTAGACCGGCAGCTATATCCCAGAGATTAAGGCTTTGTTCAAAATAAGCATCAACTTTTCCGCTGGCTACACAACTTAAATCGTAAGCGGCGCTTCCTGATCGCCTGATATCCCTGATCTTTGGAAGGACGTCAGTTAAAACTTTTCCCTGGCTAAGTCTTTTTTCTGCGAGGTAGCTAAATCCTGTTGCAACTAGTGCGTGTGAAAGATTTGATATTGAGCTCACTCTGATTTCTCTTCCATTACAGGTTGCTCCCATATTTAATGCAGCCGCAAACTCTTCTCCAGAAGTTGGGT
>CATISD010000071.1 GCA_949538625.1 Acidimicrobiales bacterium AG-410-I20 | reverse complement strand
ATATCTGCGACTCTATTGTGAACAAAAAATACTTGCCCCTCTCTTAACAATTCGCGTCGGATCGCTTCAACTGCAGCTTTTTCATCGTATTCACCGACATAAGTAAGTATTGGTTGCCGGTCAGAAGGAGGGGTGTTGAGCAAACTTAAGTCTCTTATTCCTGTTAGAGACATCTCCAAAGTTCTTGGAATAGGCGTTGCTGTGAGAGTGAGAACGTCTACGTCATTTTTTATTTGTTTAATTTTTTCTTTATGTGTAACTCCGAAACGTTGTTCTTCGTCTACGACTAAAAGGCCGAGTTCTTTGAATTTGACGTCATCGGATAAAAGCCGGTGCGTTCCAATGACAACGTCTACCGAGCCCTCGGCGAGATCTTGTAGCACACGTCGTGATTCGGAAGGTGTGAGAAACCGGCTTAAAACTTCAACTCTTATCGGATAGGAAGCAAACCGGTCTGCGAATGTTTGTCCGTGCTGCTGCGCTAATAGTGTCGTAGGCACTAAAACTGCGGCTTGTGTGCCGTCTTGCACTGCTTTAAAAACTGCTCTTAAAGCTATTTCAGTTTTTCCAAAACCGACATCACCACACACAAGACGATCCATTGGAGAAACGTTTTCCATATCTTCTTTCACGCTTTCTATGGCTGAAAGCTGATCCGGGGTTTCCTGAAACGGAAATGATTGCTCCATCTCTTGTTGCCATGGCGTATCTGGGCTGAACGCACGACCTTTGGTCGTGATGCGTTTTTGATAAAGAAGAACGAGTTCTTGAGCGATCTCAGCTACCGCGGAACGCACTCGTGCTCTTGATTTTTCCCAGTCTGTCCCTCCCATTCGACTAAGCGAGGGGGAATCTCCTCCGGTATAAGGGCGTATGGTGTCGATCTGCTCTGTTGGTAAGTAGAGACGATCGTCTCCTCGGTACTCCAATAAAAGATAGTCGCGTTCTATCCCTCCTAAAGTTCGAGTTACGAGACCGGTAAATCGTGCTACTCCATGAAATTCATGGACAACGTAGTCTCCTGGTTGAAGGTCTTCAAATATGCGGACTGCCGCTTTCCTTCTCGGCCCTCTTCTGTGTGTTCTTCTCCGACCGGTAACTTCGGCTTCTGTAATAACCGCGATCCGAGAATCTGCTAACACAAAACCTTTTTCAAGAGTTCCTACTATTACTTGCCCTGAGGAGGTTGAAGGATCCAGATGCCCGGTTGATCGTTGAAGCTCTACTCCTTCATCTGCCATTTTCTCTACTAGTCGATTTGCTGTTGCGTCTCCGTCAGCCACGATCACTACTTGGTATCCGTCTCCAAGCAAAGTTGACAAAGTTTGAAAAATATTCTTTTGCCCTATCCCGGTGCGTTCCCATCCATGGGCTGGAACTATTGAAGTTTCGGGCCCTTCAGGAGTGACGGTTAATGACCACTGGGGTGCATTGGTGACTTCAAGTAGTCGATCCCACTCTGTGTGCAAGCTAGGGAATTTGTCCTGTTTAGCTCCCCATGTGTCGGCTAGTGCTGTTACAAGATCGGTTTCTTCAGCGCGAAGATCTGAAATTCGGTCTTTGAAACGACTTGGTTCAACTACTACTACGAGGCCGTCATCTCCAATGAAATCAAAAAGAACTTTTTCTTTTGGGGTTAGCCAGGGAAGCCATGACTCCATACCATCAAATATTTCTCCATTTGCTAAACGCTCCCATTGCTCTCTTCCCCACGGTTCTTTACCAATCAGACTTTCAGCTTGCTTTCTGATTTCTTCTGTGGGGAGAAGTTCTCTGCAAGGGAAAATTTTGACTGCTTCATGTTCAGCGGTAGAACGTTGGCTTGAAATACTGAACTCTGTCAATCTCTCGATGACGTCTCCCCAAAGATCTAGTCGAATCGGGGTTTCATATGTTGAAGGCCATATATCAACTATTGAACCTCTAACCGCGAATTCGCCCCGATGCTCAACTTGATATTCTCGTCGGTACCCAATGGAGACAAGATCTTTAATAAGAGATGTTTGATCTATTTCATCATTCAAACTCAAATTAATTGGTGTGTTTTTTCCAGATTCAGGTCCAACTTGTTGAACTAATGCTTTACCAGAGGCAACAATGACTTTGGGAGAATCTCCACTATCTTTGAGCTGGTGAAGTATTTCGATTCGCTTGCCCATGGTTTCTATTGCCGGGCTAATTCTTTCAAAGGGAAGAGTTTCCCAAGCCGGGAAAAGAACTACTTCTGAGGGGTCTAAGAAATTTTTTAAATCATTGCTTAGTTGTTCAGCTTCCGCATTTGTTGGCACTGCGATGACAAAAGGGGCACGTTCTGCTTGCTCAATTAAAGAAGCCAAAACGATGGCGCGGGCTGGTTCAGCCACTGCCAGAGTCGCTCGTCTTCTTCCGAGAAGTCCTTCAAGGGCTCGTTCTTCCTTGAGGCGATCGAGAAGCGGTCGAAGGATCACGAACGATTATTGAATCGAGCCATAGCGGCATCCTTGCCTTCAAGGATCAACGCTTCGATGGCTTCGATTGCCTTCTGGATAGCTTGCGAAAAGATCTCTTGTTCCGCCTTGCTTGGCCGTTTCAATACGTAATTCGCGCCGGAGTCTTTATCAGCAGGTTTCCCTATTCCGAGACGTAAACGTAAATAATCCTGTGTGTGGAGATGATTTGTGATTGATTTCAAACCATTGTGGCCTGCTAATCCCCCACCAAATTTTATTCTTAAGTCTCCAGGAGGGGTGTCCATTTCATCATGAACGACGATCAAATTTTCAGGATTACTGATTCCGTTTCTACGCATTATTGAAGAAACGGCTTGTCCGGAGTTATTCATGAAAGTCTGGGGGAAAGCCAAAAGAATTTTTTTTCCTTCAAGTGATATCTCTGCGGTTAAAGAGTGGTCTCTTGATTTCCTTAAAACACAATTATGTGCTTCTGCTAGAGCCTCCACTACTGCAGCGCCTACATTATGTCGTGTTCCGACGTATTCTTTTCCGGGATTACCTAATCCAACAACTAAGAATGTGTTCTGATTGCTCGAATTCTTTTTTGATGAACGTTTCAACACGACAACCTCTCCAAACTGAGGTTGAAGGAATTTATCAGCAACTACTCGTCTGAGTCTTCAGCAGTATCTTGACTATCGTCAGAATCTTCTGCTGCGTCTGTTGCTTCACCTTCTTCGCCCTCTTCACCCTCTGCTGCAGCCGCTTCTTCAGCAGCTATGGCTTCTAATGTTGAACGGGTAATCATTCCGACCGCAACGGTTTCTTCTGGATCCGCATCTGTAGTCACGCCTTCTGGCAAGCCGATATCAGATACACGAACAGAGTCCCCAACGGTTAAAGCTGAAATATCTACTTCAAGTTCATTTGGAATTGAGGCAGGAGGAGCATCAACCGTTAAGGAGAACAGATTCTGATCAACCATTCCGTTAGCTTGCGTTACTTGTAAAGCATCACCAATCATCACAACTGGAACGTCAACAGTAACTTTCTGATTTGGGTCAATGCGTAAGAAATCTACATGGATTACATCGCGTCTTACTGGGTGGCGCTGAATATCTTTGACGATGCTCATGTGACGCTGCCCATCTACTTCAAGTTGGATAACAGCATTAACTCCTGCCTCAGTAGTGAGCGCAAGGCGGAGTTCCGGCCACTTGACTGACACGGGAATTGATTCTTGATCCAAACCGTAAATAACACCAGGGATATTTCCATCCATGCGTAAGCGTTTAGACGAACGCGTGCCGGAGTTTCTACCGGTGTCTGCTGCAAGCACAATCTCTTCCATTGGAAAACTTTCTTAGTAATT
>CATISD010000070.1 GCA_949538625.1 Acidimicrobiales bacterium AG-410-I20 | reverse complement strand
TTCATCAGGGGCTGATGTAATCGTTGTTATTGTCCCGATGTACGTTGATGAAAATGGTGTCCCTGACTATTCGATTTTGGAATCCGCAAGTCGAGATATAGGTGCAGTACTTACACCGGGTCAAACAGTGATTTACGAAACGACTCTTCCTGTAGGGGCGACCCGTTCTCGCTTAGCCCCAGTGTTGGAGGAAAGTAGTGGCCTAACTGCGGGTGAGGACTTCCATGTTGTTCACTCTCCAGAACGAGTTTTTTCTGGAAGAATTTTTGAAGATCTAAGAAGTTATCCAAAAATTGTTGGCGGTCTTACTCCTCTTTGTGGGCAAATCGCTGTTTCTTTCTACGAGGCGGTTCTAAATTTTGATGAACGCCCAGATCTTGCTCAACCAAATGGGGTTTGGGACCTTGGAAGTGTCGAAGCAGCAGAGTTTACGAAACTTGCAGAGACCACTTACCGGGATGTGAATATTGCTTTAGCTAACGAGTTTGGTGATTTTGCAGAACGACTTGGTGTTGATGTCTACCAGGTTATTGACGCTGCAAATAGTCAGCCTTTCTCTCATATTCATCGTCCAGGAATTTATGTTGGTGGCCACTGTATACCGGTCTACCCAAGGTTCTATTCCTCGGTTGATGAAGCTGCTTTGCTTCCTCCCCTAGCACGAGAAGTAAATGATGCCGGCCCTGAACGGGCTGTTTCTCGTCTGGAAAATCATTTAGGGAACCTCGAAGGGGTGACAGTAGGTGTTCTTGGTTCTACTTATCGGGGGGGAGTGAAGGAAATGGCTTTTTCGGGAGTTTTCCCTCTAGTGAAATCTCTTGAAGCTCGAGGAGCGGTTGTATCAGTTCATGATCCGATGCTTTCCGATGCTGAACTTACAGACCTTGGATTTAAACCCCATGTTCTTGGAGGTCAAGTTGATGCAATTATCGTGCAGTCCGACCACCCGGAATATGCTTCATTAGGTCCGACTGATCTTGGAAATCCTAAAGCGGTAGTAGATGGTCGAAGAATTCTGAGTTCAGATCACTTTATTGATTCTTCAACTGCTTTGTTGACCATCGGAATCGGTTAGTTTCTCGACTTAACTTCTTTCTGAACCTAAGTCGTAAAACGTATACGTTGTCTCGTGACAGTGCCAAGTGTACGGGAGTATGAGACTCTGAAGTAGCGCCGGAGTGTTCATGTGTATCTGCCCGCGAAAATGATCAGAGTTAGTCATTAAACAATCATCAAATGGTAGTTCGGAAACGGGTGCTAACTCAGGTCGAGGCAAACCTTGCAATACCCCTAAAAGAAGCCTTCCACCACGTTCTTCAGCTATTCCATGTAATTCGTTAATGACTTCTGGCGACGAATCAACATCCTCTAGAACGAACACAGATCTCTCGAAAGTGACTCGCATTGGGACTATGAAGCGCTGATCTACTATTGAAACAACAAGTACATCTTCTTTTGTTACTTCCTCTGCGAATGCTTCAAGAGTCTTATTGGACTCCCCCTCTGTGTTCCCAAGCTGCAGCACAGAAAAAAGCATCGACCATGCCATAACCGCTGCTACAGCTACCGCTCCTATCCATTTTCTAGAAGAGTTGTAAAGATCGGTTCCGGTCGCTGCAACAAAGAAGAGGGAAATGGGAAGAACGTCCACTGCCAAATACCGGCCGTAGTAATACAAATAAGGGGTGTATGGGCGAGTAAGGGTCACTA
>CATISD010000069.1 GCA_949538625.1 Acidimicrobiales bacterium AG-410-I20 | reverse complement strand
TGCGCTGTAGCCGGATCTTGCCCGTCTTTAGTTAAGTCATCAGATTCAGTCATATTGGTGGGGAGACTCACCGGAACCCGGCGACCGGAGGTCGACTTTGTCGACACCGGACACTTTGTTGCCCGTTAGGGCCACATCCTCTTCTCTTCAGAAGAGCGGGCACCTTGGGTGTCCTCCCAGGTTGCCGGATCTGGATTTTTCCCAGACCACTCGTAATGTCTTTATAAAGTGTAGACGGAAAGGAGCCCGAGACGGTCAATCATTTATTTATTCCGGTTACGTGCTTGAGGGTGACGATTCCACCACCAGGAAATAAGGTCTTCGTTTTTTGATCCATAGGCTCGGTTTATTGTTTTGCCGAAGAGTAGCCATGACTTTTTTAGATTTTTGTCAGAGCTTTTGTGAATATGTTTGGCTATCTCTATGGCTTCATTCAATGCCTGTTTATCCGAGGGGAGCGGCAAACTTAATAATTGTTTCGCCGAGAGAGTAATCCGACTAACTGAACGAGCGGCTCCTGCAACTTGACGTGCCGCTAGAGCACTTACTATCGGGGAAGAAAGTGAAGCGGCGAGAGTCCATAGATCTTCTTCTCGAGGTTCCACAATTATTAGTGGTGTTAAAGGGACCCAGTCTCCTTTTTCGTCTACCACTACTTCGATTACTTTGGTTTGAGTTGAAATTAGCAGTTTTGGCCTTTGCCGTTTCTGCATCCATTTCCCTACTGCTTTATCGAATTCGGCAACGAGTTTTAGGTCAACTACGGGACGTTCCCATTTCTTTCCATCAAACTGAACAGATTTTTGTCCCCATAGACAGCTGAATGGATCAACCATGGCGGTGGTAATTAGTGGATGTTTTACTTCTTCTTCCTCCTGCTGTTCGCTGACTGCAGGAACGAGACCATAGAAATGTTGGCGGAATCCTGCGGTAGTGGATGCTTTATTTTCTACTTTTCCCGAACCAGTGAATTCAGTGTTAGGTAAACCTATAAGGTCTGCGATTAATCCTCCCCAGTCTTCTGGATCTGATGGTTGTTTAACTGAGGAAACTTCTTGAATTGTTCGGCCGGTGTAACGAACCACTTGATTTTTTTCCATAAGAGAGTTCTGGACTATTGGTGCGCACACTTCTGTATGCCCAATGAAAACAGTGGACTGATCAACCCAAAGACCTACAAGCGATGCTTCTGTGAGGATTTTCTTTCTTATTTCTGACGCATCACGAGCTGCGAGAAGTGACAAGGGCTGGATAAGTAGCATTTGCCCTTTTGGGGCTAAGAGCTCTAGTCCCATTGCGAGAAATAGCCAAGCTTCATTTGTATATGCCTTGAGTAGCTTCCCGTATCGGGAACGAAGCTCTTCCCTGCGGTCCGCTGTCCTTGAGGTTGTTCTATGAAGTTGACTAAGAAATGGAGGATTGCCTATCACAGCGCCAAATTGATCAGGCCACTTTGAAGGTTTCTCTGTAAGCGGATCTGCTTTAACGACTCCTTGTACTTCTTCTGGGTCTATTCCGGCCCAATGGGCGAGTTCCCACCGACAAACTGCTACCGCCCACTCATCTATATCCGAACCAAATATTTGATTTCTTGCTATCTCTTTTGGGTCTCCCCCGAGAGCGGCGAGTCTTTTTGCTGCTGAGAGAAGAAAAATTCCTCCTCCGCAGGCTGGGTCTACTACCGGACCTTCTAATACAGCGACTTCTGTAAGTTTTTCAGCTACATCTAATGGGGTATAAAAGGCACCGGCGGTTTTTCTTGTTCGAGAAGTTAAAAGTTTTTCGTATGTTTCAGCAAGTAAGAGCTCTTGATCAACTTTTGAAGATAAGCCTTTTGTTTCTACAACATTGCCTTGAATATCTAAAAATCGTGGCCCACCTTTTAGTTGAGCCGCAGTAGCTAGTGTTTGGGGTAAATGAACCGGGAAAATGTTCATTAAAGCCTCTTCAAGTTATGCGGCATCAATTGTTGGATCCCACGAAACTAAATCATTTAGCCGAGAATCGTTAGAGAACACTTCTACAATCGGGTGTTTCATCCCTAGTCGACGCATCAACTTACGGACTTCCATTTCTTCATTCCAAAGAATAAGGCTTACGACCACCCCAGATTCCCCCGCCCGTGCTGTTCTTCCGGAACGATGGACATATGTTTTAGCATCTGATGGAGGGTCATAATGAATAACAACATCTACATCATCTATGTGGATGCCTCTTGCTGCCACATCGGTTGCTACAAGAGCCTGCACTTTGCCTTTTGTGAAATCTGCCAAAGATTTTTCTCTCTGCGATTGACGAAGATCCCCGTGTATGGGAGCTGCGCTTACTCCAGCTTCTCCCAATTTTTTTGCGAGTTTGTCCGCTCCCCATTTTGTTCGTGAGAAAAGAATCGTGCGATTTGATGCTTTTATTATTGTTGCAGCAACTTTTTCTCGGTCCATCTCATGGACGGTGAAAAAACGATGATGCATCTCTTCTACTGTCACCTCTCTATAAGCGACTTCATGCATAACGGGGTTTTTTTGATAACGACTAATCAAACTTGAAACCATTCCATCTAAGGTCGCGGAGAAAAGTAATGTCTGATGTTCTCGCTCTACCCCTCTTAATATCCATTCCACTTGCGGCATGAAACCCATATCCGCCATTCTGTCTGCTTCATCTACGATCACTATCTCTAAATCTGCAACTGTTATTTCTTCTTTTTCGATCAAGTCAATTATCCGTCCAGGCGTAGCCACAACTAACTCGATTCCCTTAGAAAGTAAATCGATTTGTTTTTCTATTGGGGCACCTCCATAAATTGCTTCAACTCTGATATCTCGAACCGCTGCTAACGATTTGAGTTCTTTGCATACCTGGGTGGCTAATTCCCGTGTTGGTACTAGTGCTAATGCAGTGGGTCTACCTGGTTTAGCTTTGCTCACTCTTTGGACACAAGGGATACCAAAAGCGAGTGTCTTTCCAGATCCAGTTTTAGCTTTTCCGCACACATCTCTCCCGTCCAGCGCGTCTTGAATCGAAATTTCTTGAATTTCAAACGGTTGAGTAATCCCACGTTCAGATAAAGCTTCAACGATGTCAGGATCTACTCCAAGGGCTGCAAACTTGTTGATCGAAGACATGGTTACCTGTTCTGGCTTTTGAATACTGGATTAAGTCACTCTTTTTTAAGTACCTAATCAAAAGACTTATCTATCTTACCTTCTCGTTCTTTATAGGTAAGGACAACTACACCTAGGCGACCACTCGGCCATTGCGAACTCGTATACCCTCTAGTTGCAGTTGAGAAGTTTGTTCGGCTTCGTGTCCGGGCACCAATCTTCCCTTCGAAGTCACTACCCGCCACCACGGGTAGCCCTCATTATCTCTCAAAAATCGACCAACAGCCCGGTAGGCGGAAGGGAAACCTGCCTCTGCGGCAACTTCTCCGTAAGTGACAATTTCTCCAGGGCGAAGTTCTGTTAAAACTCTCGCTACTGAAGTTTCAAATGGTGTCATCTCTTCAATGACTCATCACGGGAAGTCAACTGGACAAGTTCGAATGGTTCATCAAACCCCATGATGGAATGTTCTCCAATTTTGCGCACTGCTGTATTTACCATGAGTGCCATAGCCATAGTAGCTGGAGCGAGAACTTGATGAGGTCCTGCCATATCGCATAGACGAGATGCAAGAATCACCGGCCTGCCTACATGATCATCTCCATCTATAAGCAGTACTGGTCCACTAGCTATTCCTGCTCTCATAGGCAAAGGTGATTGGGATAGATCAATCAGGCCTTCCATTTCGATTACCGCTTCTACAGTTTGTTCTGCTTCTACCCCGACAAGCATTGCTCCATCGCCAAGCCACTTTGCGATTCGTACTCCTTTCTTGGCTGCTACTAAGCGCACGCTGTTACGGAATCCTTCCAGAATGGTCATACCGGCCTCATCGCCATATTCGTCGGCATACGCGGTAAATCCGGATAAATCTATGAACGCAAAGGTTCGGTCAATCCGGCGAAAAGTGTTCTCTTGAGAGGACATACTTAAATTCTGTCATGAATTGGCTTGCGACCCTTAACCCACACTATTCCACCAGCAATAATCGCTACTGCGCTAATCCATATGTTGACTCTTATTCCTAAAATCAAAGAGGCTTCATCTATACGCAGGGCTTCTATCCAAAGTCTTCCTAGTCCGTAGCCAAAGATCCAAAGCCCAATCAGACGTCCGGATTTCAAATATTCTTTTCGATCAACAGTGACCAGAACCCAAACTAGGGCAAGGTTCCAAAGGCTTTCGTAAAGAAATGTTGGGTGGAAAGTGTTTATATCTAAGTATTTTTCCGGCCGATGAGCGGATCCGATTTCGACTCCCCATGGTAGATCTGTGGGGCGCCCAAATAGTTCTTGATTGAACCAGTTTCCCCATCTTCCGATTGCCTGCGCCAAGGGTAAAGACGGGATCATTGCATCCAAAACTTTTTGAACAGAAATGTTTTGTCGTCGTGCGATTACCACACCAACAATTACTCCTGCGGCTAGACCTCCAGGGATGCCAAGGCCACCTTCCCAGATTTTTATTGCATCTTCCCAGCGGCCTTGATAACTCTTCCAATCAGTTGCAACGTGATATATGCGTGATCCGATGAGTCCAGCAGGAACAGCCCAGAGAGCAATTGTGGAGATATCTTCTGGATCTTCACCGTATGCTTTCCATCGTTTTTGACTGAACCAAACCGCCGCTATTACCCCTAAAGCGATCATTAACCCATAGGCGCGTAACTCGATTACCCCTAAGTCCAAATATGATTTACTGGGGCTCGGTATAGAACCGAGAAGTAATGACATTAGATAGAGAAGCCCTCAGCCTGCATGGCGTAAAGATCCGAGCTTCCTGCAGTAACTGCATTAAGTTGAGCGCCGACGATAGGCAGAAGCTGTTCTGCGTAAAACCGAGCAGTAACAACCTTGTTGTTTAAATATTCTCTGTCAAATTTCTCATTATTTGCTTGTGCCTGTTCTTGAGCAAAAACCGCTTGTCTTGCCAAAAGCCAGCCTCCAACTAACTGCCCAAGCATTCGTAGATACGGGGTAGCTCCAGCCATTACATCATTAGGATTCTCAATTCCGTTTGAGAAAATCCAGTCTGTTGCTTTTTCTGTTGCCACGGTTGCTTCTACAAGATTTTCTCTAATCAGAGAAAATTCTTCGCCGGCTTCATTTAATTTTTGGCCGAATTCTTGAATTTCGCTAAGAAGACCTTTAATGACTGCCCCGTTTTTCATCGGGACTTTTCTTCCCACGAGGTCTATTGCTTGAATCCCGTTCGTTCCTTCATAAATAGGAGAAATCCGAGCATCTCGGAAGTGCTGAGCTGCTCCTGTTTCTTCGATATAGCCATATCCTCCATGAACTTGGATACCTATCGATGTCATTTCGCAACCTATATCTGTGCACCATCCTTTTGAAATTGGCGTAAGAAGTTCTGCACGATCTGAAGCCGCTTGAGCGACATCTTCGTCTGGATGACGTCTCGCTATATCTAAACATGCTGCATTGAGGTAAAGAACCCCTCGCATTGCATCCGTATAGGCTCGCATCGTAAGAAGCATTCGCCGCACATCTGCATGATCAATAATCAGAGATTGTTCTCCCGCTGGAGATCCTACAGCTCTGCCTTGACGACGCTCTTGAGCATAATCAGATGCCAACTGTATAGAACGCTCTGAGACGGCGAGCCCTTCTACCCCTACTCCCAGGCGGGCATTGTTCATCATTTTGAACATATACCTCATTCCTTGATGCTCTTCACCTAAGAGATACCCAACAGCTCCTTCTCCTGCATCTCCATATGACAAAACACAAGTTGGGCTGGCGTGAAGCCCTAACTTGTGTTCGACTGAAAGACATTTGTAATCGTTTCGCTCCCCTAAAGTGCCATCTTCATTAACGATGTATTTAGGGACAACAAAAAGAGAAATACCTTTGGTTCCTGGAGGGCTGTCCGGTGTACGGGCAAGAACAAGCTGAATAATGTTTTCTGACAACTCGTGCTCTCCATAAGTGATAAATATTTTCGTTCCGAAAATACGCCAAGATCCATCGTCTTGTGGAACTGCTTTTGTGGTAAGTGCTCCTACATCAGAGCCAGCCTGCGGTTCAGTAAGGTTCATCGTTCCAGACCATTGGCTAGAAACCATTTTCGGTAAATAAGTTTCCTTTAGTTCTTCGTCAGCGAAGGCATGAATAGCATCTATTGCTCCAACGGTGAGCATGGGCCCCATAGACCAAGACCTACTAGCTGCTCCAATCATTTCCGTCATAACCGTCTGTATGGCCCCTGGGAAACCGCCGCCGCCATAATCTGGGTCTTGGGAAATCGAACTCCATCCGGCCTCTACAAATTGATCCCATGCAGTATGGAATTCTTCCGGAAGAGTTACTACGCCGTCTTCAACTGTGCATCCTTGTTGATCTCCTATGCGATCAACAGGTCCTATAACTTCAGTGACGAAACGGCTAAGTTCTTCAAGCATTCCGTCTACCATCTCGGGATCGACGTGCTCATATCCTGGCAAGTCGCAAATGGATGAAATGTCACTAATCGCATCCAAAGTTAAACGAATGTCATCTAATGGGGTTCTGTAATCACTCATATGTTGAAGGATATCCTCTTGTAGCACCCAACTTGACTCAGAAAGGCTTCAAGATGGATAGATTCAATTCTGTAACTAATACTTGTAATTATTCAGATATTGAGGAAGAGATTTGAAGCTTTTAGACATTTTGGATGATTCTGAGCTTTCTTTACGTTCGCCAGAGAAAGTAATGCGTCCATCTGCAATGGGATCTGCTCGCCTTACTAGGTTTAGTTTTAGCCGCTCAATGATCCGGCGGGCTACTTCAAATAATTGGAACGCAACAAGATCTTCTATTGAACTTGATGAACGCGGTCGTGGCCGTATTATTTATCGAGTTGAAGCAGAAGGCCATATTTTTCATTTTGTGGCATTTACTACCACGATTGATGAATCTCTCCATACTGATCGTGTCATTGCTGATGCTTGGGAAATTTCCGCTGCTCTCATTGAAGGAGAACCCACTCAAGATCTCTTAGATTTCTTAACCGAAGAAGTTCCTAAGCAAGAAGACAGCAGACTTGATTCGCGTGTACTTGTTTTGACGCGTGGAAACCGCAGCGTTCGCTTTTATGAGTACTTGGTAGATCGTCTCGCTTCAGGCTCTCAACCAGATCCTGAAATGGTAGGAGATGCAGGATACATCATGAGAAGCACTGCCTTTTACGGGAACGGAAAATTTGGTATGCGTTCCTTTTTAGGCTTTGATTCCAAGCATCCACTTTCTGCTCCCTACCGGGCACAATTTCTTGCCGCATGGCTTTTCCGAGAAGCTAGTTATGACTCCGTGGAATACTGTGCTCAAATCAGAAATCCAGAAAAAGTAGTTCCTTTCAACACAGAGTGGTGTCGTTTTTTTGGTTTAGGAAATTCAACTGGCCTTGGATTAGTGCCGTGGGCCATGAAGCACCCTGAAGAGGTAAACGCTTGGGTAGGTGTTCGTGAAATAGCTTTAGCGAATGTCAGAAAATTACCTGGCTCTACTGAACGGATTGAGCTATTAGAAAAGTGGATTGATCGGGGCTATCTACATTTTTCTTCATTTACCGGAGAAGATAGTTGGCCATGGATGGGCCCCAATTCACTGTCCTCTGCGATTCTTGAAATTCAAAATGAATTTTCCTTGGTAAAGAGTGTTGAATATCCATTTGATGCTCTTTACCTTTGGTCAGAACATCAAGGACATGAGATTAATGAGCTAGTTGTTTCTTTATTGTTAGAACTTGATCAAACTAGCGACGAAGAAATTGATCAACTTCTTAGGGTGAACAGTTCTCATTTGCCTGATTTGTCACTGACAATTAAAGATTTGAAGAAAAAGTTTGCTGAAAAATATTCCTGGTTGGATGAATTAAACCTTGAAAACCCTAACGCTGAATATTTTTGGTGGGTTTACTCTGATCATGCAGAAGAACCGCGTCGTGCAGCGCGCGCTCTTCTTGACCCAGAGCATCGAGAGATGCCTATTGATATTGCTCTACGACTCAATGAACTAATGAAGGATCTCAATAAAATTGAAGACGCTACAAAAATAAGTGAGTTCCTTAAAGATTCGCCGCAACACGGAATAGCGATAAATCGGTTAGTTAAAGAATCTGGCCCCTACAGCGAACCAAGAGAAAATGTCTGCGATTTTGATCACATCCCACTGAATTTACAACGCTTTCAGTTGGCTATGTATGGGATGGATAATTTTAAAGCTCAGTCAACAGATTGGTTGAGAGTGACTTTATTTCAAGGAGCGCCAAGGATTGCTGAATTAAATGCCGATACATCTGATGATTGGGTTTGGCCCCAGCAACCAAAAGGGGCCAATAAAGGTTTAGAGAAAGAGTCCGTATGAGTGGCAAAATTGTTTCTGTAGCTCCTCGTGAAATTCATGATCTCATACAAAGAGCAAGCCAAGTAAAAGGTTGTGAGGCGAGTGTCGCTGAGAGGATCGCTTCAAGAATTACTTTCAGTGAGGTGTACAACGAGGGCGGTATAAATAGTTGGCTGCAAATAGCTACTGGTGAAGCGGGGGCGCTCAACGAAACATTTCGCTTGAGTCAAGTTCTTGATTCAGTTCCTTCTGAGGATTCTTCGAGTTTCGTTTGGGATCCACCTATTTCTTTTGCATTTCTTTCTGAGCCATTAGATCTTTTACGATCACACGGATTTGCTTGGTCTTGTGAACCAGAAGCCATTAACGGAGAGTCTTTAATTGAATGTGTCCGTTTAACTGAGGAGATTCCAGTGGATAACTCTCCTCCTAAAAAATTGACTAATGCTTTTTCTGAAGGCGTTAAAGTGAGTGAGTCCGACTGGAAAGATTTGACTGATATTGCTGCTAACTTTCTTCTTTCAGAAAAAATTTTAGATAATGCTGAATCACCTGTTTATGAATGAGTGACGATGACACTAATAACTCTTGACGAAATAGAACTCACTACAAAAGAAGCTCTAATTAAACATGGAGCTTCCGAGGAGATCGCTTCTTTAGTTGCTCATGCGGTTCGTACGGCTGAGGAGAATGGGAATCGAATCTGCGGTCTTTACTACGTCGAAAGTTATTGTCTTCAACTCACCAGCGGCAGAGTTGATGGTGTTGTTGAACCCACAATTAATGTTGATCGACCAGGAACGGTAAGAGTTGACGGCCATTTTGGTTTCGCTCAATCTGCTTTCGCTGCTGGTTTTGCTACTGCTCTTGAAGCGGCCCGAAATAACGGAGTCTGTGCTTATTCGATTGAACATTCTCAGACCTGTACTTCATTGGGTTACTTCACCGAACAGTTCGCTAAGTCAGGGATGTTAGCTATTGGAGCGACAAATGCTTCAGCGGTGGTTGCTCCCCCAGGCGGTACCACTCCGGTGTTAGGAACAAATCCAATTGCGATGGCCGTACCTGATGGCCAAGGGGGCGTTGCTTTCCAATTTGACTTCAGCACGAGCGCTATCGCCATGGGCAAGATCACGATGGCTGCAGCAGCTGGAGAGCCTATACCGCTGGGATGGGCTGTTGATGCTAACGGTGACCCCACAACTGACGCTAAAGCTGCTCTAGAAGGTTCAATGTTGTCTGCTGGAGGGCACAAGGGATATGGCTTTGGACTTTTGGCTGAACTTTTAGCTGGTGCCCTTACTGGCTCACGGCTTAGTGTTGAAGTGCCTCCTCTTAAAGCGCCTGAAGGGCCTCCGCACGATCTGGGGCAGTTTTATTTCGTTATTGATCCTGTTGCTTACGATCAAAACTTTCTTCAAAGATTAGAAGAATTGGCCGATGTTATTGAAAGTCAACCGGGAGCACGTTTGCCCGGAAGTAATCGTGTAATACCTAACAAAGTTGAAGTTGATTCTGCCCTGTGGAATTTAATCAGTAACTTAACTTGATTTAGTTTGAAGGGATTTGTGCGGCATGAGCGGTGACTCTAACCCCATCTGGTCCACTATCGCCAGCCAACCAATGTCGACGGCAGCGAAGTTCATAAGTCACTTGATGGTTTTCTGGATCATCAACAACTAATAGTTCTCCGTCATATACCTGCACTCCATCTACGAGGCGAGCGTTATGAGTTGCTCGTGAACCACACCAGCATCTGGCTTCTACCTGCACTTCCACAGACTCATCGGCGAGCTCTAGAAGGCGTCGTGTCCCATCAAATAAAAGTCCTTGAAATGAAGTTAAGAGTCCAAAGGCGTAAACGTCAGTATCTAATTCATCTACCACTCGGGCGAGCTGATCTATTTGTTCGGGTTGATAGAACTGTGCTTCGTCGCAAATAATGTAGTCAAGTGATCCGTGCCGTTCTTTCATCGCGAGAGCTAAGTCGTATAGGTCTAAACGCGGCCCTACTTCAACGGCATCAGCAGAAACGCCTAAAGCACTAGAGACTTTCCCATCTGCTCGGTCTAGTTGACTGCACAAGATGCCTTTTAATCCGCGCGACGTCAAATTGTGATGGATCTGTAAAGCAAGTGTGCTTTTCCCTGATCCCATAGTCCCAAAAGAGAAACGCAACAACGCCATTATGAACACCCACTTGTAGCGCCACAATCAGTGCACACATAACATGATCCGGCTCTCTGCATGGATACGCCACATTGCATACACAACGGCGCATCAGGCGATGAACTCATAGCTAGTTGTGCGGCGAACTGTGTCGCTGATGGAACACTCGGCGGATCTGGTGGAACATCTGAACCTT
Source organism: Acidimicrobiales bacterium AG-410-I20 (assembly GCA_949538625.1). Lineage (GTDB taxonomy): Bacteria > Actinomycetota > Acidimicrobiia > Acidimicrobiales > MedAcidi-G1 > MedAcidi-G2B. The sequence continues at coordinate 11,597 of CATISD010000069.1, read as the reverse complement.
GACGTGTATCAGTTGTTGCTTCTATAACCCCAGGAAGAGTAGGTTCGCTGCGTTCACTAACAGTAAGAATGTTAAGTTCTGCTCGTTCTTCGACACTTAGATACTCAACGGCGAGCCGTCTAAAGAGATAGTCAATCAAACTTGATGCGATACGAAGCTCTGGATCATCTGTCATACCCGCTGGTTCAAACCGCATTCCTGTGAACGCTTCAACATAGGCTCGTAAAGGAACTCCGTATTGAAGCCCGTGGCTTAACGAGATCGCAAATGCATCCATAATCCCTGCCATTGTTGATCCTTGTTTGGAAACCCGAAGAAAGATTTCACCAGGTGTTCCATCTTCAAACTCACCGACAGTAGCCCAGCCCTTGCAGTCGGCTACACGGAATTCAAATGTTCTTGATGCTCGACTACGTGGCAACTTTCGTCGAACAGGTTCTCCAAATGAAGCACCGATTTTTTCTACTGCTTCCACTGGATCTGAATTCTGAGATTCTTTTTTGCCTGTAGACAGTGGTTGACCTAATTTGCAGTTATCCCGATAAATTGCCACAGCCTTTAAACCTAATTTCCAGGACTCCATATACAGTTCTTCTACTTCGTCGACTGTCACTTCTTCTGGCATATTGCATGTTTTAGAAATGGCTCCTGATAAGAATGGTTGAACCGCTCCCATCATTCGTACGTGTCCAAGGTGATGAATACTGTTGTCTCCCATGGATGTAGCGAAGACTGGATAATGGTTCTCTTTTAATTCAGGGCTTCCTACAACTGTCTGATTTTCATTTATATAGTCAACGATGGCTTGGGATTCGTTGGGTGTATACCCGAAATTCTCTAACGCTCTTGGAATCGTTTGATTGACGATTGACATTGTTCCGCCACCCACTAGACGCTTCATTTTCACAAGACTGAAGTCAGGTTCAATACCTGTCGTGTCACAGTCCATTAGCAATCCAATAGTTCCTGTGGGAGCAAGAACTGTTGCTTGACTATTCCTTACTCCCACGCGCTGAGCGAGGGCGCAGGCTTCGAACCATGCTTCACGTCCAGCTTCACCAATTTCGTTCGCTGATGAAGTATCAAGCAACTCTGCTGCTTCTCGATGTTGATCCAGAACCCTCAACATTGGTTCTCGGTTAGTTTCAAAACCTTCAAATGGTCCTAGACGGTCAGCGAGACGGGTTGAGGTTCTATACGCATGCCCTGTCATAAGGGAAGTTAAAGCAGCAGAAATTTCTCGCCCTTCGTCACTGTCATAGGGAAGACCTAACGCCATTAGTAAAGCGCCGAGATTTGCATATCCCATGCCGAGTTGACGAAAAGCTCTGGTCGTCTCTCCGATCGCTTCAGTTGGATAGTCAGCGTTTGAAACCAAAATGTCTTGAGCAGTGAAAATAACCTCAATTGCGTGACAGAAACCCTCTATATCAAATGCTTCTATTCCCGTTCCCTTATCTCGTTCAAGAAAGGTCAACAAATTCAGGCTGGCCAAATTACAAGCTGAATTATCTAAATGGACATATTCACTACATGGGTTGCTCGCGGTTATAGGACCTGTATTTGAAGCGGTATGCCAATGGTTGATCGTTGTGTCAAACTGCAAACCCGGATCAGCACATTCCCAAGCGGCCTGAGACATCTGACGAAATAGATCTCGTGCTTTTACTGTTTCAATGACCGAACCATCTGTTCTGGCAACCAGCTCCCAATCAGCATCTGAAATCACTGCTTCCATAAATTCATCTGTTACTCGTACAGAGTTGTTTGCATTTTGGAACTGGACAGAGTGAATGTCTGCTCCGTTGAGACTCATGTCGAATCCAGCATTCTCAAGTGCTTTCATCTTTTTTTCTTCTAAGGCCTTACACCAAATAAACTCTTCAACATCTGGGTGATCAGCATCCAGAATGACCATTTTGGCTGCACGTCGAGTTTTTCCACCACTCTTAATTGTTCCTGCAGAGGCATCAGCACCTCGCATAAAACTAACTGGGCCACTCGCATCGCCTCCTCCCTTAAGTTTTTCGTGTGAAGAACGAATGCGACTGAGATTGACTCCTGAACCTGATCCTCCTTTGAATATGGTTCCTTCTTCCACGTACCAATTAAGAATGGAACTCATTTCATCCTCTACAGAAAGAATGAAGCACGCCGAAGCTTGCTGGGGAACTCCCTCTACTCCTATGTTGAACCATACTGGCGAGTTAAACGCGGCTCGTTGGTGAACGATTAGAAACTTGAGTTCGTCTGAGAACACTGCTGCTTCTAACTCGTCTTCAAAGTATCCCTGGTTCATCCCCCACGAAGCGATTGTGTCTGCAACTCGATCAGCTACCTGTTTAAGAGAAAATTCTCTTTCATCGGTGTTGAGTGTCCCACGGAAATATTTCTGTGCGAGGATGTTTGTCGCATTCACTGACCAATTAGAAGGAATTTCTATATCGGTTTGTTCAAAGGCTACGGATCCATCTCGATGATCAACTAATCGCGCATCCCGATATTCCCATTGGAGGGTTTCGTAAGGAGATTGACCTTCTTTAGTGAAATATCTTCTAAACCCAAGAACACCTCGGTTTGTCCTTACCTCCATTTATTCATCATCCTTTTCTTTCGGGTGCCTTTCAATTCTTACTTTGACTAGCTTTACACTTTGGAAGATTTTCATTTTAGATCTTTTTGATTTGCGATCTAGGAATCCCGGAAAGCAAATTAAAAACAGCGACGGGAGACCCAGGTCAAAGACCGTACGTAAGACTCCATATGGGGCCCTGTTCCGAGTCTTAACGCCAACACACCAATCCTGTTGTGTTAACGCGTCATGCCGGAATCTCCCATCGCTGATTGTAAACCTCACTTTATGAGAAGTCCCTTGTGGATCGAAATAGGAAAATGTTGTGGAAATCGGGAGCAGTTCTCCACAGGCTTTACTACGGTACTTTAAATCATGAAACAGATATTTCCGTCGGAAAAAACCTTGGAACCAATTGATTTTTATGATCGAACACGAACCTCGCGCACCGATCGTCCTTGGCTTATGTTGAATATGATTGCTTCTATAGATGGATCTACCCATATTTCTGGGACCTCAGGCGGTTTAGGGGGGCCGTCAGACCAAAAAGTTTTAGCCACTTTGCGTTCATTAGCTGATGTGATCTTGGTTGGAAGCGGCACTGTTCGTGCAGAAAACTATGGTGTTCCTCGCATACCGGACAACGAATCTGGGTACCGTCGAGCAGCTCGGGGTCAAAGCACACGTCCCCAACTAGCTGTAATTTCTGGTTCAGGAAATTTAGACCCCTCCATCCCAATGTTTGATATAGATCAGGAAGAGGCATCTCTTCCTTTGATTTATACAACAAAAGAAGGGGCTGAAAATTTATTCGAAAATTTTGAGAACCAAGCCGAGATAGTGATATTTGATTCTGGCCAAGTGGACATGACCCATGTTTTAGAAGATCTCCATAAGCGTGGAGCATCTGTAGTTCTCGGTGAAGGAGGGCCTTCTCTGAACCATCAGTTAACTGAAGCTCAACTTGTTGACGAGCTTTGTTTAACAATTTCACCCATCTTGATCGGAGGAACAGATAATGGAATTGCCAGTGGCCCTGTTCTTTCCAATCCAAACAAATTTCAGCTAGCGGGCTTGGCGACTCAAGATGGCTTTTTATTTTGTAACTACCTTGCAGAGTAAGACCTAACTTGCTTTTATTATTTATCTCATTAGCGGGAAATAGACTCTTCACTATCCAAGTGGGACAACCAATTGTTGACCTGGGATAAGACTCGATCCTCCATTCAAGTTTTTAAGATCATGAACAGTGACACGAATATCTCGTCCTGAAGGAGTAACAATTTTTGCTATTGACCAGAGCGTGTCTCCTGGTTGAACCACATAAACAGTTGTTTCACTTGTTGCTCCTGCGGGAGTTGATCCTGGTTTTTCTGTGATTCTTCCTAATAGTTCTCCACCAAATAATGAAATCATAAAAACAGTAACAGCAAGAAGAACTGAAACTCCTAGTCTGCGACGACGATATACGTGGGCTGGAAGCGGTAAAGAATGACTGTTTGCGTGAGATTGAGAAATGGGAATATGTGTTATTGCTGTCATAGCTACATCCTTTCTTATAGGTGTGACATCTTCTGTTGCTCATAAAAATGCGAGACGAATTTCTCTGAAAACCAAAGGGTTTTGAAGAAATGCTTGACATGAAACATTTGTTCGGCAAACATATGTACGGAGAACAGGTGTTCGTTCATATAATATATATTATCGAACATATGTTCGATTGCAACATTTAATTAGTTTTGGTGGAAATTATGGAAAAAAAACTCACTACCCGGCAACAACAAATTCTGGATTTCATTGACTCGACCGTTCGTAATAGGGGTTATCCCCCTTCTGTTCGGGAAATAGGTGAGGCAGTTGGATTGACATCCCCTTCGACTGTGCATTCGCATATGTCCACACTTCAAGATCGTGGCTATATTGAGCGAGACCCTTCCATTCCAAGAGGGATAAAAGTGCGACGTGATCCTGCTACTGGATTTACAGGTGAGCGCGGAGAAGTCCGTCACGTTCCTCTCGTTGGTGACGTAGCCGCTGGTGCCCCATTATTGGCACAAGAACATATTGAAGAATCATTACCGTTGCCTGCCTCGTTTACCGGAGATGGTGACCTTTTCATGTTGCGCATAAAAGGTGACTCTATGATTGATGCCGGAATCTTTGATGGCGACTATGTAGCTGTTCAATCACAATCCCATGCCAATTCAGGTGATCTGATTGTTGCTCGTGTTGATGGGCCTGCTGGAGGAGAAGCTACTGTGAAACACTTCCGCCAAGAAGGAAGTGAAGTGATCTTGATTCCAGCGAACCCAACTTTGTCTGAAATGCGTTACCCCGCAAGGGAAGTAACTATTGAAGGTCGCGTAGTGACAATTCTTAGGAAAATTTAGATAAATATTCCTGCTTGTCTAACGCCCAGATATCATGCGGCTCAGCGGGAAAATGTGAGAGATAGCGACGATCTATAACTGTGAAACCAAGCCTTTTTGCGACGGCTTGAGACCGATAATTGTCAGGCAATATGGTGCTAAATAAGCATTCTTGAGACAACTCGTGAAATCCGTACCTGATTGCTTCTTGGCCAGCTTCAGTGGCATACCCTAATCCCCAATAGTCCGGATGAAGTGTCCAACCCACTTCAACGCCAGGCCAGTCATGCCGTTCAGGATTATGCAATCCGGTACGACCCACAAAATTTCCTGTATTTCTCTCTTCGAGCGCCCACATCCCTGTGCCTCGTAATTGCCATTGGCCCGCAAAGGCTGCTAGCCCATACCAGGCTTCCGCCCTTCCTTCCTCTTCTGAGGTTCTAAGTGCCGCTCTGACTTCTGGACTGTGAACCATTGATAGGTAGTCTTCAAAATCTGAGTCTTGAAAAGGTCGAAGAACTAGTCTCTCTGTTTCAAGAGTTGGACAAGCAGTCATAGTTCTTCCATTTTTAAGTAAGTAAATCAAATAAAGCTTTAAATGTTCGCTCTATTGGTTCTCTTTGCACGTTCTCATCTTCCATATGTGCAAGCGTCGGGTCTCCAGGTCCAAGATTCACAGCCGGAATCCCTCGTTCGGCAAAAAACGCTACATCTGTCCAACCTAATTTTGCCGTAACGGAAAGATCGTTTTCTGCAATAAGTGAAGAAAGGATTGGATGACTTAATTTTGGTGGGGCTGCTGGGGCGTGATCAACTAGGGTTATTTCATCTTTCTCTTTGAGGTAAGGCGCAAACATTTCTCTAATATGCGCCTCTGCTTCTTCGCCGGTTCTATCAGGGGCATATCTGTGATTTACGACCAATACGAGTTCATCTGGCACTACATTGCCAGCAATTCCACCTGAGATGTTTACGACTTGGAGTGCTTCTCGATACTTGCAGTCATCAACGATTGGTTCCCGATGATCATAGTTGTCAATAGCTGAAAGGAGTGCTCCTGCGCGATGAATAGCATTCACCCCCATCCATGGTCGAGCAGTGTGTGCTCTTTGCCCACTCAAACGAACCTCAAATCGCATCGTTCCTTGACAACCAGCTTCGATCATAGCGTTTGTCGGTTCTCCCAGAATTGCAGCGTCGGCTTCAAGTAGCTCTGCTGCTTCTGAAAAAAGTTGATGAAGCCCATTGCGACTATTTTCAACTTCTTCACAAACATAAAAAACCCAAGTCAAATTCATCGCTGGGTTTTCAATGGTTCGGGCTAATTCAAGCATTACAGCCAAACCGCTTTTCATATCCGCACTTCCGAGCCCCCATAGAGTGTCTCCTTCAATACGGCTATTCTGTTTCCCTGGAACAGTATCGGTATGGCCTGCTAAAAGTAGTCGGTGTTCACGATCTAAATTAGTTCGGGCAATGAGATTGTCCCCAAACCGATTTACTTCCAGTTCCGGGATCTGGCGTAATTCAGACTCAAGGTAATCAGCTATTTGTGCTTCGTTTCCACTGACTGAAGGGATATTGACCAAATCAGCGGTAAGGGAAAGTAAGTCAGACATGGGCAAGTTAAGTGGTGACGTCGTTGTTTCGTAAGATTTCATTTAATGCTGCCTTATCATGACGTTCACCTTCTGATAAGCGTTTGACCACGAGGACACAAGGTAGCCCGAATTCTCCGCCCGGGAATTCTCTTGGTCTAGAAGCTTGCACGGCAACACACCATGGAGGTATTTCTCCGCGACTTATTTCTTCTCCAGTTTCTCCATCGATTACCGGGATAGAAGCGGTAAGAACTGCGCCTGCACCGAGAACAACTCCGTCACCAACACGAGCCCCTTCTGCGACAATGCACCTACTGCCTATTAGACACTCGTCCCCAATCACTACAGGAGTAGCGTTTGGCGGTTCGAGAACCCCACCTATGCCTACTCCTCCTGAAAGGTGAACGTTTCTACCGATCTGAGCACAGGATCCTACGGTTGCCCAGGTGTCAACCATAGTGTTCTCCCCTACCCAAGCTCCAATATTTACAAAGCTTGGCATCATGATTACGCCAGGAGCTAGATAACTTCCCCAGCGAGCTAATGCCCCCGGGACTACACGAACTCCACTTTGTTGATAATTCTCTTTAAGTGGAATTTTGTCAGCGAACTCAAAAGGCGCTGCTTCAATTGTGCTCATCTGTGCCTGTTTAAAGAGAAGAAGGATGGCAAGCTTCAACCATTCGTTCACGACGACACCACCTTGGCTAGGTTCTGCGACTCGAACCTTCCCTTGGTCTAAAAGGTTAATTGCTTGGTGAATTACTTTATTGGCTTCAGAATCGTCCGGACTTAGGTCCTCTCTGTTATTCCATAATTCTTCAATTTGATTTTGAATATCTGACATATTCTGAGGCTACCGTTCTTAAGCATCAAGAGTGGGAACAATTAATTATTTACGCGCTTTGTGCTCTCTTCTCCAATAAAGAAAGGCTGTCTTCCGAAACTATGGCAGCTAAGCGAACGTGGCTAGCGCCCCTTGCTCCATAAATTTCACCTGGAACTGAAATGATCCCCAGTGTTTCAGCTAGTTGTAATGCCAACTCGTCAGAGTCTTTTTTGGGTGAGGGGACCCAGAGGTAAAAAGAACCTCGCGGCATTTCTGCTTCTACTCCAATCAGAGAAAGCACCTCAATGAGTCGCTGAAGACGACTCTCATATCTGTCCCTTTGAACATCTACATGGGCTTGATCGCCTAACGCTGTTATTCCTGCGACTTGAGCATGTCCAGAAACCATAAGCCCTTGATGGCGTCTTATATCGCGAAAATATTTAACTATTTCCGAATCCCCTGCGTAAAAACCAAATCTCAATCCGGCTAAATTCGAACGTTTAGATAAAGAATGAACAGCCACTACTCCTTCGGTTCCATGCTGAAGAACAGATTGTGGTGGACCGTCCCACGTGAATTCCACGTAACACTCATCACTAAATATCGGAACCTTATTCTCCCGGCCCCATTGAACAACTGTCTCTAAATCATCAAGTCCGCCTGCTGGGTTCCCAGGGGTGTTGATCCACATCATTAATGCCCTCTGTGCATCTTGAGGATCAATACTGGAAACGTCTATTCCCCATTTCTCGTCCATGGCTACAGGGACTGCTCGACAACCCGCTAATTCTGCTCCCATTGCATAAGACGGATAAGCCACTTCCGGATAAAGAACTGTGTCTCGTGAAGAATCTCGAAGCTTTAGAACATTTGGTGCTCCAGCCACAAATTCTTTTGTTCCAATACAAATTCCGTAATCTGAAGACTGAACTGCTGTCTTTAATTGCCTCTGCGCCCAATCATTAATTGCCTCGCCCATTTCTTCTTCGTATTTTGCTGATATGGGGTATGGTCTAGCTAAATCGTGGTTTTTAAGTGACTCAACTATAACTTCTGGTACGGGATCTATAGGATTACCAACCGATAAATCTATAGCCCCGCCTGATAGCAAGTCGGCTTTTTCTCGCAAACCAATTACTCTGCTCAAAATAGGCATTGGTGGTGGAATGAAATTCTTCTGTGTGCTCATTTTTACGCCTTAACTAGGAAGTCTTCTAATCTACCTACTGAGGATTTGTCTAATCTTGCAGAAACCTTCCATCCTTTTTCACCCGGAATCTCTTCCAAAACTTCTCCCTCGCGATGAGCTTTAGCTAGCACATCTCCCCGATCATAAGGAATGAAAAGTTCAACTATTTGAGATAATCCTCTTAAATGCTCTCCTATCGCCTTTAATAAGTCATCGAGCCCCTGTCCTGTTACTGCAGATACTCCAACAGCGTCTTGTTCCTGCCTAACCAAGCGTTCTGCAGCAGCCAAGTCTAAATCTGCTTTATTAAATACATAGATTTGCGGTATGTGATCCGCTCCAATTTCTCTTAAAACTGAATGCACGGCTTCAATGCTTCCTTTAGGGTCAGGATCTGAAGAATCAACGACATGAACCAATAAATTAGCTTCAATAACTACATCAAGCGTTGAAGTAAAAGCATCAACTAATTGATGAGGCAGTTTACGCACAAACCCAACTGTGTCAGTCAAATAAACGGTTTCACCACCAGGCAGCTGAAGTCGTCGGGTAGTTGCATCAAGGGTAGCAAACAATCGATCTTCAACAAGCACTCCTGCATTTGTCAGTGCATTAAGAAGTGTCGACTTGCCGGCATTGGTGTAGCCCACAATAGCGATTCTGTGATTGCTTGTACTTTTACGCGATTTTGATTGGGTTTCGCGATTTTTTCTCAACTGCTTTAAGTTAGATTCCAATTTACTTATTCGGCGCATGAGTCGACGCCGGTCAACTTCGAGTTGAGTCTCACCAGGACCTCTAGTTCCTATTCCACCACCCTGTTGTGAAAAGGTATAGCCAGAACGGCGTAAACGGGGGAGCAAATACTTCAATTGGGCAAGTTCTACTTGTGCCTTTCCCTCGGGGCTTGAAGCATTTTGTGCAAAGATATCCAAAATTAGTGCGGTGCGGTCAAGCGCACTTCGTTTAAGTATCTTTTCAAGATTGCCTTGCTGAGCCGGAGTTAGTTCATTATCGAATACAACTGTGTCAGCATCTAAAGAATCTGATACTTCGCGTAGTTCCTCTGCTTTTCCACGACCCACGTAGGTGGTTTTATCTGGGATTTGACGGTTTTGGACTACACGACCCACAGTGTCCGCTCCAGCTGTATCAACTAAAAGTGCGAGTTCTTCCAAAGAAGCTTCAGTTTCGATGTCTTGTCCTTTGTCAAGGGTGACTGCAGCCAGAACAATTCGTTCCCTAAAGGAACGATCAATCAGCCCCTTACTCGTTCCGCCGTACTCTCCGAAAGCCCCTCTATGTGATTCCTCTATATCAATTTGAGGTTCATACTCAGGCTCTTCAGTCATTCAAAACCTCGAATTCTCCTTCATCAACTACCTGACAAACGTATGTAGGGCACTCATCTAGTATCACTGTGGCTACTCCCCCAGGCATTACTACTTTTACCTCGTCGCTAACTGCTTGCCAAGTATTAGCAACCGATGCTGCTGCTACTGCTCCTGACCCACAAGCTTCTGTCAACCCTGCTCCTCGTTCCCAAGTCCGTAATTGAATTTCATTCTGACTCACAATTGAAACCAAATGAATATTGCATCCAATTGGCATAAAGAATGACTCTACTTTTGGTCCTATTTCTCCCAACTCAACACTCTCTATTTCGTCTACTTCAATAACTAGATGAGGGTTACCTACATCAACGGAATCTACTCGAAGAAGCTCAGGCCCACCAAGATTGATCTTTAGACCTTGAAAATCTGGCCCTACGCTTGGTGGGCTAAGTGAAACTTGCACAAGAAGAGAACTTAAGTGTTCCTCTGGAATAAGAATGGAATGGATCGCAGTTTCTGTTTCTACTTTTATTGATTTCTTTGCACTGTCATTTTTATACAACGCATAGCCAAAGCAAGCTAGCCCATTTCCACTGACTTCAGCTCGGCTCCCATCAGAATTGTAAAGGGTGAAGAAAGCATCTTCGGTATTGCTCGGAGTCCCGAAAATCAGTCCATCAGCCCCAATTGATTCTTTTCGGTCACAAAGCCTCTTAGCCATACCACTAGCGTCAAAGGGAACCTCATCAGAGAAAGTAATAAGGAAATCATTTCCGAAACCTTGATAACGACTTATTTGCATATATTCCAGTTTGGCCTATCCGAGATGTATTAGTGCGCTTAATTAAATTTTGTTTATTTCATCAAATATTTTTAGAACTGGGCCAATTACTTCTAGCGAATCTTGTTCTACTTCAAACCAAGTAATACGTGGATCTCGACGAAACCAGCGCTCCTGTCGACGAGCAAATCTTCTTGTGGCTATGACTGCTTTTTCCATCGCTTCTTCAAAGGAGCACTCCCCACAAAGGTAAGAATAAAACTCGCTATATCCCAGTGCTGGTGCTGCAGTGCGGGATACTCCACCATTCATAATTTGCTCAACTTCTTCAAGAAATCCTTCGTCAATTTGTTTGGTGTACCGTTTGAAGATTCTTTCATCAATGCTGTCTCTAGAAAGGTAAATACCAATCTGTGTAAACGGAGTCGGCGGATACGAATCCATACCGGGACCAAATTCAGAGAATGGTTTCTCTGCGCCTATTGTGACTTCTAATGCCCTTATAATCCTTCTCCGATTTGTTGGCTCCATTTTGTTTGCTGCCGTAGGATCTAATTCTTTCAGTCGTGCATACAACTTGCTTGAGTCACCTTCAGACTCAAGCTCTCGTTGCACTTTAGGAAATTGGCCGGGAATAGTTAAATTATCTACCACTGCTCTGACATGGAGCCCTGTTCCTCCCACTAATAAAGCTTTCTGCCCTCGCTTTTCAATATTCGTTAAAGAATTTTTAGCGGCTTCTTGAAATTGTGAAACTGAAAATTCTTCAGTGGGTTCAGCAATATTAATTAAGTGATGTCGAACTTCTTTTTGCTCTTGCTCTGAAGGAGTGGCGGTCCCAATATTCATACCTTTGTAAATAGCCATTGAATCCATAGACAAAATTTCAACTATGGGCCGTTTTTTTGCAATTTCAATA
>CATISD010000068.1 GCA_949538625.1 Acidimicrobiales bacterium AG-410-I20 | reverse complement strand
GCTCGAGTAATTCGGTACAGAATTCCTGTCTCGTCAAGACAACTAATTTCTAAAACTGTTGCAAATTCTGAGGTCTCATTATCTACAGTTAGGCGCGATTGCACAGGGCGGGCGGTTGCTTGTGCTCTTCGATCAAAGCGTGAACGGTCGCCTAATCGTGCTGCGACAGCTAACTGACCGGCAAAGGCTTTCCTTGTTTGTTCAGCTATTAGCTCCCATTTGATTTCTTGATCATCTCTACGCTCAACTCGAAAAACAGAAAGAGAGCGATCATTCTCTGTGTGCGCAGCAGCTCCAAAAACACTTATGCCATTAAGGGCTAACACGCCAGCAACCTTTGAGATAATTCCAGAACGATTTTTTGTGACGACAGTAAATGTTGAGCCTTCTCCTCTGATAATGTCTTCATCAGCCAAAAGCATTTCTTTCTGTTCTTCATTTGGAAACGCTCCGCCTATTACATCTAGAACATCGCCGCCTTCTAAAACATGTGTTACTCGTGCAACTAATTCGGTAACTAGCCCGTCTTTCCAGTGGCTCCAAGCTGAAGGTCCAGTTGCTATTGAGTCCGCTTCAGTTAATGCCCATAAGAGCCGCAGCAATCTAATATTTCCTACAGTTGCTGCGACTGATCGAATAGTTCCGTCATCATCTAAATCTCGTCGTGTAGCGACGTCAGGAAGAAGTAAATGTTGTTCTACCATTGCTGATAAAAGACCCACGTCTTCTACGGAATAACCCATGCGTCCAGCGATAGCAACAACAAGATCTACCCCAACTTCTGAATGGTCTCCGGGATAGCCCTTCCCAATGTCATGAAGTAGTGCACCTACAACCAGTAAATCCGGTCTATCTACCCGTTTTTCTAAAAGTGAGGCTTGGGCGGCTGCTTCTAATAGATGCCGATCTACAGTAAATCGGTGGTATGCGTTGCGTTGAGGCAATGATTGGCAGGGAGCCCACTCCGGTATCAAAGGGACGAATAAACCACTTTGATCAAGATCTTCTATTACTTGAATCGCTGGCCATCCAGTTAACAAAAGTCTTTCGAAAAGGTTTCTGGCTTCTTTTGGCCAAGGATCAGGAAGAACAGTGGCGCCTTTTGAAAGAGTCTCTAAGGAAGAACGATCTAGGTAAGCATCATTTTCTGCTGCAGCAAGTGCGCTACGAAGAACGACCAAGGGATCTTTAAGCGCTTCTTTGGTGACTTGAATACGACCGTTCTCTAATATCAGACCTGGCTCAACTTCTCGTCGTAATACTTTCTGAATAACCCTTCGGGGTCCACGATCTCTCAATAAGCGACTTATCCGACGATGTGCTCCATCGCCTGTCCAGGCAATAACCCTTGCCGCAGTTGCAACTTCTGACATCATCTGATCTGCATCGTCATATCCGAGACGTGCCGCTATATCGTCTTGCAACTCTAAAGAAAGTCGGTCGGATCTTCGACCCGTTTCCCTATGTAATTCAATTCGGACCTCTAGAAGCTTCTCAAATGCTTCTTCAAGGCTTTTATTCTCCTGATCTCTCAAGATTTGTTCTGACTCTTCAACCCATTTCAGTACATGTACATCTCGTAATCCTCCTCTGGCTTCTTTCAAATCTGGCTCTAAGAGAAAAGCCACCTCGCCAAATTTTTGATGTCGAGAAATTACTGATTTATTTAATTCAGCTAAGTAATGAGAAGATTTACTGGCCCATTGTTCATGGGACCTATGAACGAGCTCTTGAGCTAATTGTTTATCGCCCGCTATGAAACGACAGGCAAGCAAACTTGTAGCCATATCCAAATTTTCATAAGCAACTTCAACTAGTTGATTAACCGTCCCTACTTGATGTCCAAGCTTTAATCCTGCGTCCCACAACGGATACCAAAGTTTTTCCGCTAACTCATTCACTCGTACATCTGGATCATGCACGAGAACAACATCAATGTCGCTCCCGGGACACAGTTCTTCTCTTCCGTATCCACCAATAGCTAGAACCGCTGTACCAAGAGGGGGCACCGCATCCTCGTAAACCGCTTTGAGAAATGCGTCTGTTCGTTTAGTGAGCGCATCACAAAAGTCTGAACCAGTTAAAGAACGATTCTTTAAAACATCTTCAGCATGTGTGATCATCTGTTAATCGTACTCTTGAAGTTCTTGATTTAAATTTCCTGAACGTAGGCCTTCAAGATCTAAGGTCACATAGTGATACCCAGCAGATTGAACTGCTTTGACTATTTCTTCTCGAAATAGAAGAACTTTTTCGATCTCTGAGATGGGGACTTCTAGTCGTGCTGTCTTTTCATAGTGTCGAACGCGAAGGTCGCTAAGCCCTAAATTTTTTAAAGATTTTTCAGCTTTTTCAACTGTAGAAAGCCGAGAAAGAGTTACTGGTGTTCCATATGGTAACCGTGAAGATAAGCAAGGTGCTGCAGGCTTATCCCAAGTTCGTAGTCCTAATTCTTGAGAGGTGGATCTAATCGCACTTTTAGTAAATCCAGCGTCAACTAGCGGAAACCGTGCCCCCTTGGATGAAGCTACTGATTGTCCAGGCCGGTGATCTCCAAGGTCGTCTAAATTTACCCCAAGCAAAATCGTGGCTGATTCCTCTTTAGCAATTGGACCCAATGATTCCATTAGTGCTTCTTTGCAATATCCACAGCGATCAGAATCATTCGTTCGATATTTTTCTGATTCCATCTCATTTGTTTCTACGGTGCTCCACCGAAAGCCCCATTCAGAGGCAAGATCAGCGGCATCTTGATATTCGGTTATTGGCAGCGACGGAGATACTGCTGTAACTACGTGACAGTTACTTGAGCCTAAAGTGCTGTGTGCTACATGAGCTAAGAATGAAGAGTCTGCTCCACCTGAAAAAGCGACAACAACATTTTTTAGATTCTCTAGCTCATCTTGAAGGCGTTCTAGCTCTTGCGAATATCTCATAAGTAACGACCTAAATATGTAAGTGTTCTAAAACTACTTCCAGTTCATCCACTATGCCGGTGTAGAAGGGTCCAAATTCAGCATAAATCGCTGATGCTTTGTCATAACGCATTGTGTAGACAACTTCTTTCAAGTCATCAAGGTGTTGGGCAAACAAAGTAACTCCCCATTCAAAATCATCTACTCCTGTTGATCCAGTTACAACTTGTAAAACCCGCCCTGTAAATGCACGTCCGGATGCCCCATGCTCATGCATGAGTTCTAACCGTTCCTCGAATGGAAGAGTGAACCAATTGGATATTTCATTTCTGCGTTTTGACATTGGGTAAAAACAGAAAGCAGGTTTATCTGGCGGTGGGAGTTCAGGATAAAGGCGTGAATTTCGCATTTGTTCCGGGATGCCTTCGGCATATTCAGAAATTTCTGTTAGAGAAACATAACTATCTACTATTTCAAGGCCGGCCTGCGATAACGCTGTTTGAGCATCTCTTAATCTCCATAAATCTTTGCCTAAAAGCATGAATGCTATATCTGCTTTATGGCCTAATACCGCAGCAGTAACAAGTTGGTCCCCTTGTTCCACAATTTTTTTCGCAACTTCTTTGATTGCTTCTTTGGTTGTCTCTGTCAAAGGTTGTTCATCATTTTGAGGATTTGTTTTACAAAAAAGATGTAAAACAGCCAAACCAACCTTAGGTGAAATCAAATCGCTCATGGAATATAGAGTCTACGGAACTCTTTGCCTTTCGTAAAACAAGAAGGGTTCAATCTTTATTGTAAATATTTAGACGTGATCCACGAGCAAAACCTGCTAATTGTAATCCAGCTCTATTTGCTGTTTCTACTGCCAATGCAGATGGCCCACTTACAGCGACTAATGCCGGAAATCCTGCTGCCCATGCTTTCTGCACCATCTCAAACGAAGCTCTACTACTAACCCAGAGCCCTAGATCTTTGGCGGGAAGTTTCTTATCAAGAAGCAGTCTTCCAATCACTTTGTCTACAGCGTTATGCCTTCCGATGTCTTCGCGAAGAAGTATTAAGTCTCCTTTTCGACTAAACGCTGCAGCAGCGTGGACAGTTCCAGTTACGGTAAATAATGCTTGTTCATCAGTGATTTCAGAAGCGGCGGTAGATATTACGCTGAGATCAAATGGTTCGACTTCTAGTTTGTTAAGTCTGCTATAAAGCTGTTCTATTGCTTCAGCGCCACATATTCCACAAGAAGAAGATGAAGGCCCCAGTCGAGGTGTAGGTGCTTCTGCTCTTCCATCCGTGTCGACCGTTACATCGTTGTATTCAGACTCGCTAGCAGAACCTTGACCGCAATAGCGCACTGATTTTATTTCTGCTTCTTGAAGCAGCCCTTCAGTGAAGCAAAATCCGGCAGCTAATTCGAAATCATCTCCGGGCGTGCGCATGGTTGTCGCCACCAGTTCTTCATCTAACCGGATCGACATTGGCTCTTCAACAATTAATTCATCTGGTATTCGACGCGGCCCATCCGAATCAATACGTTGAGTAAAAACATGCTTTGTTCTACCTCGTGCCATTGAAACGATCCTTAATATTTAACTTACTATTTAGACCTTAAAGGAAAATTCCGATGAAGGGCGATTGAAGCACCAGGTGCGTTTTTTATTGCTTAGAACCCCATATCAGGCATTGCTGGCTCACCAGACTCTTCTGGTGCGTCCGCAATCACTGCTTCAGTTGTTAAAAACAGGGCTGCTATTGATCCTGCATTTTGCAAAGCTGATCTTGTGACCTTGGCTGCATCAATAACACCTACTTTTACAAGATCTTCGTATTCTCCGGTCGCCGCATTAAGCCCATTGGAGCCTTTGAGATTTCTTACTTTCTCCACTACGACTCCTCCCTCTAAACCAGCGTTAACAGCGATTTGATTTAAAGGACCTTCTAAAGCCTTCGCAACTATACGGGCGCCTGTAGCTTCATCACCACTGAGTTCACCTTCTGCTTTCTCTGCCGCAGCCTGAGCGCGAACAAGGGTGACGCCGCCACCCGCTACCACACCTTCTTCAATAGCGGCTTTTGTCGTACTAACAGCGTCTTCAATACGATGTTTTTTCTCTTTCAGTTCCACTTCTGTAGCAGCGCCAACTCGAAGAACTGCGACACCTCCAGATAATTTCGCCAAACGTTCTTGAAGTTTTTCGCGATCATAGTCAGAATCAGTGTTTTCTATTTCTGCTTTTATTTGATTGATGCGGCCAGAAATATCTGCATCATTTCCTGATCCTTCTACTATCAAAGTCTCATCCTTCGTGATAAGTATTTTTCTTGCTTCACCTAACATTTCCAGGGTCACGCCATCAACTTTCAATCCGACTTCTTCTGAAATTACTTGTCCACCCGTGAGAATAGCCATGTCTTGCAACATGGCTTTGCGTCGGTCACCAAAGCCCGGCGCTTTCACTGCTATCGATGTAAAAGTCCCACGAATTTTATTTACTACCAAAGTGGAGAGAGCTTCTCCTTCAACATCTTCAGCAATAATTACCAAAGGCCGGGACGTCTGCATAACTTTCTCAAGTACGGGCACAAGATCGCGAATAGCAGAGATTTTGGATCCAACGAGCAATATGTATGGGTTATCCAGAACTGCTTCCATTCTCTCTGGGTCAGTGACGAAGTACGGAGAAATGTAACCCTTGTCAAAGCGCATACCCTCTACTAAGTCCATTTCCATTCCGAAGGTCTGGCCTTCTTCAACGGTTATCACTCCGTCTTTGCCTACTTTTTCTATAGCTTCAGAAATCATTGTCCCAATTTCTGTATCCGCAGAAGATATCGAAGCAACGTTAGCGATTTGTTCTTTATTGCTTGATACGTCAATCGCTCCACTTCGAATAGATTCAACACATGCTTCTACTGCTGCTTCTATTCCGCGCTTTAGAGACATCGGATTAGCTCCAGCCGCCACGTTTCTTAATCCTTCACTCACCATTGACCAAGCCAAAACAGTGGCTGTTGTTGTCCCATCACCTGCTACATCATCTGTTTTCTTAGCAACTTCTTTAACTAATTCAGCACCGATGCGCTCATAAGGATCTTCTAGATCTATCTCTTTAGCAATTGAAACACCATCATTTGTAATAGTTGGGGCGCCCCACTTTTTATCTAATACGACATTACGACCTTTGGGTCCTAGAGTGACTCGCACTGCATCCGCAAGTTGATTCATTCCACGTTCTAGTGAGCGGCGAGCTTCTTCATCAAAACTTATGATTTTTGCCATTGAAATAAGTGCCTTTCTTGATGACAGGTTGTGATAATTAACATTTCTGAGTTTGGCACTCTAAATAAGCGAGTGCTAATCAAACCAATATCCTACTGAGGTTAAGCCCTAAAACAATCAGAACCCCATCTAGAAAACTTTGTTTATTTGGCTTTAAATTTTTCTAAAAATCTGCCTACTGCCTTTTTTATACACCGAGTTGTTTCTGTCATAGACAAATGTTCATCAAATTCTTCAGTCAGTGAAATATTCTCAATTCGATCTTTTACCTCAGCTTCTACTTGCCCTGCTACTGCCAAAATTGGTACCCCAGTTGCTGATGCATAAGCAGAAACACCACCAACAACTTTTCCTTCAAAAGAGGTCTTATCTAAACGTCCTTCTCCTGTTATAACTAGATCTGCATCATCTAATAATTCATCTAGTCGTAGTTCATCTGCAATAAGATCAAAGCCATCAATAAGCCGAGCGCCTAAAGCTGCCAGCCCTCCTGCTAAACCTCCCGCCGCTCCTGCATGATCTAAAGATAGGACATCTACTCCAAATTTCTCTTGATAAATCTGGGCAAGACGTTTGAGTCGACGGTCTAGCATCTTTACTTCTGCTTTAGTCGCTCCTTTCTGCGGCGCAAATACCTTTGCGGAGTCACCAAAACGAGTTCGTACATCACAGGCAACTAACATTTCTATTCCTCGGTACCTTGCCGGTGAGCCCATAGCCTCAATTGCTCCTAGTCCCCCATCTGTGGATGCAGAACCCCCCAATCCAATAATAATTCTGGTTGCCCCGTGCTCTACTGCAGTCAAAATCAGTTCTCCTGTCCCAGTTGATGTCGCATCAAGAGCATTGTTGAACTCAGGGCCTCCTATTTTTATTAATCCAGAAGCTTGTGCCATTTCAATAACTGCTGTATTTCCAGATAGCCGCCAAGGCGCTTCCACCAAATCACCAAGCGGCCCAGTAACTAAAGAAGTCTGATTTTGTCCTCCGAGAGCCTCAAGTGTTCCCTCGCCCCCATCAGCCATTGGCAATATTGCTGCAGTTCCGTTACGGGATATAACCGCTTCTTCTATTGCCGCTGCCACCTGGGCTGCAGACGCTGTTCCCCGAAATTTGTCTGGTGCAACTACTACATGCACAGTTACTACTCAGAAAGGATGACTCCGTCACTGCCAAGTATGATCACAATGTCGGACTCCGCGACCCGTTCCACTGTTGAATCTGGGACTTCTAATTCCTCAGGCATCTGTAGAAGTATGTCAGCAAATCCAGGAGCAAGGAGTTCTTGGATTTCTCGAGCTTCTTGAGACATTCCAGTACGGAAATAGATTCCAGTTTCATCTGTCGGTATCGCATTTGCTGGATCTTTTGCGGTATACCCCTGAGCTATAAGAGAATCAGTGACGGTTCCAGCGCCGCCAGCGATACCAGATCCATTAGCAACTAAGACAGTGACTTCTGAAGGTGGGGTTGGTGGAAACAGCGTCGTGGTCGTGGTTGTAGTTGTGTCTTCGGTTACAAGCGAACCATCTGGGTTCTCAGAGTCGCCTTCAGTGTCTCCAGATCCATCCTGATCGCTTTCTGCGATAGTTGTGGTTGACAAATTATTACTGGAAACATTCGTTTCAGGATTTGGGCCATCGATACCCTTCCAAAGAAGCAAAATACCTAGAACAGAAGCAACAACAATAAGAATTACCCCGCGGAAAGCTGCCGCTTCGTTGCTGGGTCCAAGATTGCTCTCGGACCTTCTACCTCTTCTTCCATTACTCATGTATCTTCTCCTGTGGAAGCTGTTGATGTAGTTGTTTCTTCCGCCACAGCGTCTAATCTTGCTTGGCGTCGTCGATCTCGCTGGCGTTGCAGACGACGGATAACTAGAGGATCATAAATGGCCGCAGCCGGCATGTCTAATAACTCTACGAGAATTTGATGATAGCGGGTAACAGACAAGTTGAACTTTTCTTGGATCTGTTGATCTTTTGGAATATCAACTATCCACCATGATCTTTCAAATTCTAATATTTCTCGGTCTCGTTCTGTAAGTTCCACCCTCTGATCTTCATCTTTTTGGAAGCAATACGCAAGTACCCCCTCCGGTTATACTCAATAAGCCCTACGATTATTATCTTAAGCCCGAGTAGCTCAGTTGGCCAGAGCAGTCGCCTTGTAAGCGTCAGGTCGTCGGTTCGAATCCGACCTCGGGCTCATTTCTTAGTTTTTGTCTCCGTCCAGCAACATTGAAGAGCGCTACTGCCGCTGCGGCTGAAACATTCATAGAGGAAAGAACCCCTTGCATCGGAATGAAAGCCAAGCTGTCGCAACGTTCAGAGACCAATCTTGAAAGCCCAGATCCTTCTGCTCCAAGAACTAAAGCTACTCCACTGCCATCAACTCGGGTCTCGTCTATTGGAGAGTCTCCAGAAGCGTCAAACCCTATAGACCAGATGCCCGCTTTTGTTAATCTCGTAAGAGTCTTTGGAAGCCCAGAAACCGAACAAAGCCTTAGATGTTCTATTGCCCCGGCTGCTGATTTGGCGGCAGTTGGTGTAATTCGAGCAGCCCGATGTTGAGGCATGATTATTC
>CATISD010000067.1 GCA_949538625.1 Acidimicrobiales bacterium AG-410-I20 | reverse complement strand
TCTTTTACCGTTACTCATATCTCTTCTCCTGTGGATCCAGTCGAGGATGGCCGTTCCTCTGAAACTGCATCCAATCTTGCTTGTCTGCGGCGATCTCGCTGCCGTTGAAGACGACGAATTACAAGGGGATCATAAATGGCCGCAGCTGGCATATCCAATAGCTCTACTAGAATTTGATGATACCGAGTGGCAGATAACTGAAACTTTTCTTGAATCTGTTGATCTTTTGGTACATCAACTGTCCACCATGATCTTTCAAACTCTAGTATTTCTCGGTCTCTTTCGGTAAGTTCCATCTCTTGATCTTCATCTTTTTAGAAGCAATACGCAAGTACCCCCTCTGTTTATGTTTAAAAGGCCTACGCTTATTATCTCAAGCCCGAGTAGCTCAGTTGGCCAGAGCAGTCGCCTTGTAAGCGTCAGGTCGTCGGTTCGAATCCGACCTCGGGCTCACCTTCTTACTTTTTGCCTTCTTCCTGCAACGTTAAAGAGCGCTACTGCCGCTGCGGCGGAAACATTCATAGAGGAAAGAATCCCATGCATCGGTATGAATGCCAGACTGTCACAACGTTCAGAAACCAATCTTGAAAGCCCAGATCCTTCCGCTCCAAGAACTAAAACTACTCCGCTGCCATCAACGCGAACCTCGTCTATTGGATAGTCTCCAGAAGCATCAAACCCTATAGACCAAATACCCGCTTTTGATAATCTCGTAAGAGTCTTTGGAAGCCCAGAAACCGAACAAAGTCTTAAATGCTCTATCGCCCCAGCAGCTGATTTAGCAGCTGTAGGTGTAACTCGAGCCGCCCTATGTTGAGGCATGATTACTCCCGTAACTCCAGCACATTCAGCTGATCGTAAAATCGCCCCTAAATTTCCTGGATCAGTTATCCCATCAAGAACTAACAAAAATGGCAACTGTCCTTCAGGCCCAAGCGCTAAAAGGTCCTCAAGGTCATAATCATGAAGAGGTGCCGCTGACGCGAGAACCCCTTGAGGTGATTCAGTCTTTGCCATTGACTCAAACTTAGATCTAGGTATTTCTCTAATCGAAACCTTTGCTTCATCTGCTAAATCAATGATGTCGTCAAGAATTGGTGAGGGGTCTAAATCACTTGCTAAAACTACTTCTCTTACTCTTCTATGACCTGCGAGCAATAGTTCACGCACTGCCTGTCTGCCCTCTATTCTGTCGCCTCCTAAGCCTCTATTTGAGTCGTTATTTCTCTTACGTACCGGAGTTGAGCCTCTTTGGTTATGACGCGCATTCTTTGAATTTCTTTTATTCATGATTTCTGCACCAATGCCACTGCAAAACACGCAATGCCTTCTTCACGCCCTAATGCGCCTAACCCTTCAGGTCGACGTCCTTTAACTCTTACTGGTGCACCCACGGCTTCACTTAAAAGTTTTTCCATCTCTTTTCGATGGGGAGACAATCGAGGATTTTCTAAGATAACTGTGCAGTCAACATTTGCGATTGTCCACGAGGCTTCCACTACAGCACTTGCAGTGTCGGAAAGTAAAGCAAGGCTATCTGCACCAGCAAACCTCTCATCAGTATCTGGATATCTTTCGCCTATATCGCCTAAGCCTGTTGCTCCAAGAAGAGCGTCGATACACGCATGAGCCACAGCATCTGCATCGCTATGCCCCTCTAGTCCCGGTCCCTCAAAAATAACTCCGCCAAGAATCATAGAGCGATCAGGGTCTTCGCTATATGGATGGATATCAAACCCATGGCCTACACGTATTTCAGTCAATGTCTTCAACCTCTTTAATTATCTGTCTAACCGCTAAAAGATCTATTGGATGCGTGATTTTCAGATTATTTGACTCGCCTTTAATTACCTCTACTCTTACACCTTGATTCTCAACTTTTGAGGCATCATCGGTGAATTCTTCTTCATCCAAATAAGCAGATCTAAGCACCGATGCTTCGAACCCTTGGGGAGTCTGCACTGCTACTACTTCTGATCGGTTCAATGCATATCCGGCAATATTTCTAAGTGAATCATTAACCTCCACTACAGGCACCACTGCTTTACTGCCATTCTCAATTTCTTCTACAACGCTTTTGAACAAATTTTGTGTCGCTAACGGTCGGGCACCATCGTGTACTAATATGATCTCAGCTTCCTTCGGAACCTGAGATAAACCTGACAGAACTGAACCTGTTCGTGTTTTACCCCCGGGAACCACAGATTGAACATTTTGGTTTGTAGAAAAAAATTGTTCAATTTCTTTCACTAGTCCTACTTGTGTAACTATCACGACAGATCCAACAGATGTCGCTGAAGAAACGGAAGACTCTAAAACCGTTTGCTTTCCGATTTTCAGTTTCTGTTTATCTTCCCCAAATCGTTTGGATTCTCCTGCAGCTACAACGATGGTCCAAACTTTGGAAATTCTATTTTCAGCCGATGAGGCATTCTGTAGTGTCATATAACTAGCATGGTCTATTGAAATGCCAGACGCTACTTTCTTCCGTGAAACATTACTTTTTGGGGAGCTTCCTGAAGCCGATCTTGAAGTTATCGTTAGTCAGTCGCATGATCGCGACCTTCGGCGGGGTGACATTATTTTCCGAGAAGAAGATCCTCCAGATGAAATCTATATTGTGCTTTCAGGGCGAATTGCGATTGTCAATAAGTCAATAGACGGGCGTGAGTCAATGGTTGCTTTAATGGAGTCAGGTGACTTATTTGGGGAGATGGGCCTCTTCGATGGCAAAGGCCGTTCAGCACAAGCAAGAGCCTTAGAAGACTCTGTTGTAACAGCGATCCCCTATGAACCAGTTCGCTCTTTATACGAAAGCAACCCCATTTTTCTTTGGCAAGTAATCGAGATGCTGGCCGGCCGGTTGCGAAATATGGATGAAGCACTCGCAGATTCTGTTTTCCTTGACGTCACTGGACGAACAGCAAAAAAACTTCTTGAACTCGCTGGGGAAAGTGAAGAGTTTTCTCTGCCTATAACTCAAGAAGAATTAGCAGGCATGGTTGGAGCTTCTCGTGAAAGAGTTAATAAAGCTATTGCCGCTTTTGTTCGGCTTGGGTGGATAGAGCAGATGGATCGCTCTTACCGAATTATTAACCGTGAACAACTGACAATTCGCTCAAAATAACTCAATAGAAACAGAACTTTAAGACTCGAAGTTAAACCATTCGGTTGCTTGAAGCCAGGCGTCAGCTGCTTCAACTGGGCGGTGAGCAGGACGTGATGCATCATGCACGAATCCATGGTCCGCTTCTTCGTAACAGATAATCTTCGCTCCTGTCTCTGCAAGCGCCTCAACATGATCTGGGGGTGTCCAACTATCAAGATTTCCGATTATTCCTAGAACTGATTTTGGGTCACCTAGCTTAAGTTGTTCTAAAGGTTCTGCTTGACCTGGGCCTTGCCATTGGTCCGGAACTCTAATCATTCCATAAAACGAACAATGTCGATCAAACCTTTGAGTAGCTACCGCTTTTAATGTGTACATGCCACCCATACAAAATCCAAGGATTCCAACGGGATCGCATGTAGTTGCTTCTGCGGCAGCAACTGCATCTCCTAATACGTCTTCATCATTTAAAAGCCCAGCCGCCGCTAGCCTTTCTCCAACTTCAAGATTTTCTTGCCCAGGGTAAAGATCAAACACACAAACAGACCATTGATTCTTTTCAGATAATTCGGTTGCTAGATCAGCGAATAACGGGCGTAAGCCCATCACATCGGGAATAACCACCAATCCTCTTTTAGGCTCGCCAGTTGATGGATGTACAAGTTCAGCTTTTGTTCCTGAAGGAAGATTTATTTCCATATTTGAATTATTGCGCAATAAAAATTATTTGACCAGCAATACGGGATAAAGAATGCTAGTTCTCAGGATTTGAGATCTCAGTTTCTTCCTCTGTGTCCGGTTTAGAATCGCTTGGTCGGAAAAGTTCAGCGAAACTATTAATGACTGGGTGAGGGAATCCTTCAGGGATTAAGGCAGCCCCTTTTAGAAGTACTGTTGACATTCCTAAACCTTTGGCGGCTTCAAGAGTTGAGACCTCTGAATCAATGAGAAGCATGTTTTGAAATGAAACTCCTGAAGTGCGGCGTAGTGCCTCGAACATGGCTTGGCTTGGCTTACGCGCTCCTACCTCACCACTTATGATCCAATGGGCTATAAATTCGTCAAGGCCAAAGCGTTGACGCAAGTACGCTGCCCACGGAAGCACCGCATTAGTGAGGCAAGCCACTTCAAACTCTCGTTCTTTCATACGGTCTAAGAAAGGAAGAACATCTGTCCGAATATCTACATGGTCCAAATATTCTTCCTCAATTTCAGAGACTAGACCGTTAACGCCTAAAGAAGACCAAAGATCATCTTGCGATACATGACCGAGGCTTGCCGACCGATAACGATCAGCTATTTCTTGGCTGTCAGCAATACCTCCCTTGTCTTGGACAAATGAAACAAGCAAGCCTTCTGGATGATTCCCCCCTTCCCAAATAACACCCACTCCACCTAAAACAAGCAGTTCGAGACTTCTTGAATCACTTTCAGTATTCTCTTGCGGGGATTCTTGAATAATTTCTTTAGAGCGAAGAATTGGTTTCTTCGGTTTTGGAAGAGCAGGGCCTGCTTGGGGTCCTCTAAAATAACGAACGATTTGTAGTCCAAGAACTAAAACAAATAATACTGCTGCAATTACTGACCCAATTCGCCATAATCTTGGTGCTTGATCTTCTACTGTCCAATACAACTGGAGTGGCTCTTCCTGCTTTTCCCCTAAAACTAAGGTCCATCGAGCTACATCATCTTCGATTGACCCATTTCCTTTACCACCATCACGAAGTGGGACTTCAAAGTTGAAGAGAAACATATCGGTAGGTTCACAATCCGGGTCAACACACCCGGAAAGTTCTCGGATTTCTTCTTCAGTTCTTCCCAATATTAACCCTGATAGGGCTGCTTCTAAATCGGGATCACTGAAAAGGCTTAATCCAGAAGACAAATCTATTTGTCCTGTTAGATCCCAGGAAGTTCTGGCAAAAGACCTTTCACGGGTGAGTGTCATGTTGGAAAAAACTTCTGACCCTGCAATATCGTTTAGAACACTGGGTAAACGTTCTGGCACAGCGAAAGCTTTCGTTGCCATAATTCGAGTTAGCCCATCAACAGCCCCTCTTTCAATCTCTCCTATTTCCCAACCTGCATCGGAAAGATCATTGACGTTTAATTGATCTTCAAGCGGCCCGGATGTTTCAACTGCTTGAAGGGCTTTGTCATCTAGAGTTACCAAAACCTCTACATCGCCTGACCCATCAGGTAGAACATCAACAGTGACAGTGGTTTCTATTCGGCAAGCTGTAAGTAATCCAAAAAAAAATATTAGTGATAGAAATACCGGCACTAAACGTCGCATACTGACTTACGCTAGGCGACAAAACAACCGTTGTGTTGCCAGGCCCGATCAATCAATTACTCTACGCCCTCAGTAACCATCTCTACCGTTGGCGGTTCGAATCCTTCAATCGCGCGGAATGCTATTTTTTGCTCCCCAGGAATTTCTTCATTGTCTTCAACATCAACAATGACTATTTCTCCAGCACGAAACTCTTTATGTAGGAGACGCTCAGATAGAGGATCCTCTACCATTCTTTGGATTGCACGACGCAATGGGCGAGCTCCAAGCGTTGGGTCATACCCTTGACTCGCTAAGTAGGACTTAGCTGCGTCAGTTAATTCAAGACCTAAACCTTGACCGGATAGTTGTTTGGCGACTCTGCGAATCATTAAGTCGACAATACGAGTTACTTCTTCAATGCTGAGCTCATGGAAGACGATTGTGTCATCGATTCGGTTAAGAAATTCTGGTCTGAAATGGTCTTTTAACGCATCTTGAACTTTGGCTTTCATTCGTTCGTAACTAACTGCTTCATCATTTTTTGTGAAACCCAGATTTGCTTTTCTTAAATCACCTGTACCTAGGTTTGAAGTCATAATCAAAACAGTGTTTCGGAAATCTACCGAACGGCCCTGAGCATCAGTGAGTCTTCCTTCTTCAAGTATTTGAAGCAACGTATTGAAAACATCTGGATGAGCTTTTTCTACTTCGTCAAAAAGCACAACTGAAAATGGTCGACGCCGAACTGCTTCTGTTAGTTGGCCCCCCTCGTCATAACCAACGTACCCTGGAGGTGATCCGACAAGCCGACTAACAGTGTGTTTCTCCATGTACTCCGACATATCGAGAGAAATAAGGGCTTCTTCATCACCAAATAGGAATTCAGCCAAGGTTTTTGACAACTCTGTTTTTCCAACACCTGACGGTCCTAAGAAAATGAAGGATCCTGATGGGCGCTTAGGGTCTTTCAGTCCAGCACGTGTTCTTCTAATTGCTTGGCTAACTGCTTTAATAGCATCTTCTTGCCCAATAACCCTCTTATGAAGTTCTTCTTCCATCCGTAACAGTTTTTGAGTCTCTTCTTCGGTTAATTTGTAAACAGGGATGCCGGTCCATACAGAAAGAACTTCAGCTATTCCTTCCTCGTCAACTTCATCAAAGAGGTCTACTCCGCTGCCTTTAATCTCCCCTTCGCGAGATTCTTTTTCGGCTAGTAATTCTTTTTCCCGATCTCGAAGACGGCCTGCTTCTTCAAAGTCTTGAGATTCAACAGCAGCTTTCTTTTGTTGAGTTACCTCTACTAGTGAAGTTTCCAATTCTCGTAAATCTTCTGGTGTCGCCATACGTTTTATTCGCATCCGGGATCCAGCCTCGTCAATAAGATCTATGGCTTTATCAGGTAGATGGCGATCTGATATATATCTGTCGGCTAGATTTGCTGCCGCTACTAGTGCTTGATCGGTGATGGTCACACGGTGATGTTGTTCATACCGTTCTCTCAGCCCCTTTAAGATTTCAATAGTGTGAGCCACTGAAGGTTCTTCTACCCTCACTGGTTGGAATCTGCGTTCCAGTGCTGCATCTTTTTCAAAGTGCTTTCTATACTCTTCTATTGTCGTAGCTCCAATAGTTTGCAATTCACCTCGGGCAAGCATCGGCTTAAGAATAGATGCAGCGTCAATTGCTCCTTCCGCTGCTCCTGCTCCTACAAGAGTATGGATTTCATCAATGAATAAAATAATGTCTCCGCGTGTGTTTATTTCTTTGAGAACTTTCTTCAGACGCTCTTCAAAATCCCCGCGATATCGGCTTCCCGCAACCAGAGCACCTAGATCTAATGTGTAAAGCTGTTTATTGTGGATTGTCTCAGGCACTTCATCGTTTGCGATCATTTGTGCGAGACCTTCTACGATCGCTGTTTTTCCTACTCCTGGTTCCCCAATTAATACTGGATTATTTTTTGTTCGGCGTGACAAGACTTGCATCACACGTTCAGACTCTCTTGAGCGTCCAATTACGGGATCCAGTTGTTTCTCTCGTGCTAACTGCGTCAGATTTCGGCCAAATTGATCTAAAACAAGTGAACCCGAGGAAGAATCACTTCCTCGGCCACCAGAAGTGGCTCCAGCTTTATCTCTCGAACTCGTTGAGGAGCCAGTACCACCGCCAGAATATCCGGATAGTAGTTGGATAACTTGTTGTCGGACACGAGCTAACTCGGCGCCTAGCTTTACTAATACTTGTGCGGCAACCCCTTCACCTTCTCTAATGAGCCCAAGAAGAATGTGTTCTGTGCCAATGTAATTATGGCCTAGCTGGAGAGCTTCTCGTAGTGAAAGTTCAAGCACTTTCTTTGCACGCGGAGTAAAAGGAATATGGCCACTGGGAGACTGGCTTCCCTGTCCAATAATTTCTTCTACTTGATCCCGAACTGCTTCAAGTGATATTCCGAGTGTCTCTAGCGCCTGTGAAGCAATACCTTCACCCTCATGGATAAGGCCTAGAAGAATATGTTCTGTCCCAATGTAATTATGGTTAAGTAGACGCGCCTCTTCCTGAGCCAACACCACTACTCTTCGCGCTCTATCAGTAAACCTTTCAAACACCCAGCTACCTCCTGGAATTTATTTATATAAGTGTACCGTCCCTCTACGCTTCCACAGACTGGTTAAATACTTATAAGTTTCAAGATGAGTGTTTCTTGCCGTATCCTCACCTAGTGACCTCGTCTGTATCAATATCAAAAGAAGATTCAAAAACTATTACTTCGTCGTCCTCTTCGCCACTATTAACTTTGCCTGACATGGCAAAAGACATCAAAAGAGTTAATGAAGAACTCAAAAAATCCGTTCAGTCCAAGGACTCATTTCTTACTGAAGTGGCTACCCACTTAATTAATGCTGGAGGTAAGAGGGTGCGCCCTGCACTATCAATTACCTCTTCTCTCCTTTCTGAAGAGAACCCTCAATCTGTCGATCATGATGTAATCCGAGGTGGAGTCGCAGTAGAGCTAGTTCATCAAGGTTCCCTGTACCACGATGATGTGATGGATGGAGCAGAGACTCGAAGAAATGTTGAAAGTGTAAACGCTCGATGGGGGAACCGTGAAGCCATCTTGGCCGGAGACTTCCTTCTAGCTCGCGCTTCTGAGATTGCCGCTGATCTTGGTACCGAGGTAGCTGGACTTCTTGCCAGCACTATTGCTTCTCTTTGTGAAGGCCAAGTGCTTGAACTCCAGAACACATTTAATGTTGAGCGGACTGAAGATGCTTACTTTCAATCAATCTCAGGAAAAACTGCTGTGTTGCTGGCCACTTCTGCCCGAGTGGGAGCTTTAGTTGCAAACCATCCAAGGGATTTAGTTGAATCTGTAACTGCTTTTGGGCAGAACTACGGTATGGCCTTTCAGATCATTGATGATGTACTTGATCTAATTGCAACTGATGAACAACTTGGTAAACCAGCTGGAAATGATTTAGTTGAAGGCGTTTACACACTTCCTGTAATCCGTGCACTTGCAGGGCCTGACGGAGAGAAACTTCGCGAACTTCTAGACGATCCCATAGATCAAAGTTCTCGCGATCAGGTCCTAAATATTGTTCGCAGCGACGAGGCTTTGCCTTCGGCAGTAGCGACTGCCATCGAGTGCACCAATCTGGCTCGAGAGACCCTTAAAGAACTTTCTCCTCCCCCAGCCGTAACCGCTCTTTATATGACCTGTGATCTACTTTTAGAACAAATAAATTTTGCTTCAAAACAAGCGAATTAGTCTGAAAGACCTTGTTCAGGGCGAAGAGTTGGAAAAAGAATAACGTCTCGAATCGCGGTATCTCCAGTAAGCAACATCACAAGACGGTCGATACCAATACCTATACCAGCAGTAGGAGGCAACCCATATTCAAGTGATCGGAGATAGTCTTCGTCCACGACCATTGCTTCGTCATCCCCTGCAGCTTTTTCTTCTTCTTGTCCTAAAAATCTAGACCGTTGTTCTTCTGGATCTATTAATTCGGTAAATGCGTTACATAACTCTCTGCCAGCAACAATTGCCTCAAACCGTTCAACCCATCCTGGGCTCTCTCTATGGTCACGCGAAAGTGGTGAAACTTCTTTCGGGTAATCAGTTACAAAGATTGGATCCCATAAATTTGGCTCAACTGTTTTTTCATAGAGTTCAAGAATTATCTTCCCTGGCCCGTAATGATCTTTGATTGGAACCTCATGCTTGTCGCACAGTTCTACGAGTTCAGAACGAGGCGTATCTAGATCAACTTCAATACTGGCATATTCCGAAAGAAGCTCCAGCATAGATGCTCTTCTCCAAGGCGCTTTCAAATCAAAAGAACGATCGCCGTGAGTAAGTACGGTTGTTCCTAGAATTTCTAAAGCTAGATATTCCATTAATTTTTCTACCATCTCCATGATGTCGGTGTAGTCGGCATAGGCCTGATAAAGCTCAAGCATGGTGAACTCGGGGTTATGTCTGGTAGAGAGCCCTTCGTTTCTAAAGACTCTTGCAATTTCGTAAACTTTTTCAAAACCACCCACCACAAGGCGTTTTAAATAGAGTTCTGGAGCTATACGGAGATAGAGATCAACATCAAGTGCATTGTGATGGGTAATGAATGGTCGAGCTAATGCTCCTCCTGGTATTGGATGAAATACCGGAGTCTCAACTTCAATAAACCCATTTTTCTCTAACCAATGGCGCGTTAACGAGATAACGCGGCTTCGTATCAAAAACGTTTGTCGAGTTTCTTCAGTAACCCAAAGATCAACGTATCTTTGTCGATACCTCATATCAGTATCAGAAATGCCATGCCATTTGTCTGGAAAGGGCCGGCGTGCTTCGGCTAAGCGAACCCATTCAGAGACTTTGACCGAGAGTTCGCCCTTTCGTGTCTTAATTATTTCTCCAGTAACTCCAAGCCAGTCTCCTAAGTGCAGATCTGTGAGTTCGGTAAAATTCGGTGTGGTTTTTTCTGGTGCAAAAAGTTGGATTCGTCCCGTGGAGTCTTGAAGTGTTCCAAAAACGATTTTTCCCTGATCTCGCTTAAGCATCAACCTTCCAGCGACAACAACTTGAATGCCTGTTTCTGAACCATCCTCTATGTCTGAGTGAGTTTCGCGAATCTCTTCGATCGAATGTGAAGGGTCAAATCTATAAGGAATAGTCGACTCGGCCATCAGTTTGTTTCCTGATTTCTGTTATACACAAGACGAAGGCCGTGCAAAGTAAGAAAAGGTTCCACATGTTCAATTGTTTCAGATATCGGTGCTATTAGGTGGGCTAATCCACCGGTAGCAACAACAGTGCAAGAACCCAGCTCTGATCGAAAACGATCAACCATTCCATCTATTTGTGCGGTGAACCCATACACAGCTCCTGATTGCAAAGATTCCACTGTGCTTTTGCCAATAACGTTTCTTGGTTCAACTAATTCAATAGCCCCGAGAGCAGCAGCTCTACCAAAGAGAGCTTCAAGACTTACTTCAATACCTGGGGCGATCGCTCCCCCTAAAAACTCACCATTTTCAGAAATCACATCAAAATTGTTGCCAGTACCGAAATCAACTACGACCGTGGGTCCACCATATAAATCAAAAGCCGCTACAGCATTGGCTATGCGGTCTGCTCCTACTTCTTTTGGGTTGTCGTAAAGGATTGACATCCCAGTACGCAC
Source organism: Acidimicrobiales bacterium AG-410-I20 (assembly GCA_949538625.1). GTDB lineage: Bacteria > Actinomycetota > Acidimicrobiia > Acidimicrobiales > MedAcidi-G1 > MedAcidi-G2B. Next base: position 6,223 of record CATISD010000067.1, on the reverse strand, counting down.
ACCTGGCTCTATGACTACAGGTTCTTTATCGCTATGGCGGGAAATCATCTGCCGAAGACTTGCTAATACTTTTGGAACACCCGCACATAGAGCGACTTGATCGACGTTGAAGCTAAAGCCGGCTGATTCAAGAAGATCTCTAACAATTACGGCGTGTTCATCTGCTGTCCGGTCCGCATCAGTAGCTATACGCCAGTGATCTAAAAGTCCATCTCCTGCACCATTACCCGCTTCAAGATGATTTTCATAAAGCCCGATTACAGTTTGCGTATTACCAACATCTATAACTAACAACATTGATGTCTCTTCATTATTTTCCAAAATATTGTTCTTCCTAATCTTCCTTAATCGTACATCAATGAATGATTTTTCTAATCAGGATTTACCAGATCAAGTCCAATATCTAAAGCAGGCGCAGAGTTAGTCAAAACTCCACTTGAAATATAATCAACACCAGTTTGGGCATAATCTGAAACTGTGTTTAAAGTAATGCCTCCAGAAGCTTCGAGCAGCGGTTTTTTACCTCCATTTACAGAAAATCCGTCAACAATCGCAACACAATGTTTGACTTGTTCAGGAGCCATATTGTCAAGAAGTAAAATATCTGCTCCAGCCTCTAAGGCTTCTTCTAACTGTTTAGTTGAGTCGCATTCAACGTGTACCAGTCGGTCTGGCCATTTTTGTCGGGATAAAGAAACTGCTTCTTTAATTGTTGTTCCAGTTAAGTGATTATCTTTTAACATCACCCATTCACTGAGGTTATGGCGATGATTAGCTCCTCCGCCGGCTAAAACAGCAGCTTTTTCTACGCTTCTTAATCCTGGAATCGTTTTGCGTGTATCCCAAATTATTGCTCCATCTCCTGCTTTCTGAACCCATTCTGCTACCAGAGTAGCTATGCCTGATAAGTGGCTTAGAAAATTTAGTGCAGTCCTCTCAGCTGTGAGAACTGAAGCTAATGGGCCTTTTAAAGTGGCCAATGTATCCCCTTCCAAGAAATGTTCTCCTTCTTTTCGTTCCCAAGAAACACTGATATTTGTGTCGACTTGACGGAATGTTTCTGAGACGCAAGCGGATCCTGCTAATACTCCATCTTGACGTGCTGTGAGTGTTCCAGAAGTAACTAACTCTGAAGACACCAGCATTGCCGTTAGATCGCCATCAGGAACTAAATCCTCTTCTAGAGCGCGTCGAACCGAATCCTCTATTGAGCGTTTAAGCAACTCTGGAGACTGTGACATATTAAGTAGCCTGCCAGTCTCAGTGATCACTACCAACTTTTTTCTTTGCAGGGAGGTTGTCGATCAGCCGTGCTTGTCCAAAATTACAGGCGACTAATAAACGGACTTCGCTGATTATTTTCTTTGGAATTTCAAATGATGATGAATCAACTACTCCGACATAATCAATCTTTGCGAGAGGAGAAGTTTCAATGGTTTTCCGTATTAGTGATTCAATAACTTGTGTAGAGGTTTCTCCCTTAGAAACTGCTTCAGCGCCAACTTTTAAGGCTTGGTGCAAAACAGAGGACTGAGCCCTTTCATCGGCTGAAAGGTACACGTTTCGGCTTGACTTCGCTAAACCGTCTTCTTCTCTAACTGTCGTACATCCGACGACTTTTATCGGTAGTTCATGGTCCTCTACAAGTTGTCTAACTACCATTAATTGTTGAAAATCTTTTTCTCCAAAAAAAGCATGACTTTCTCCAACTATTTCAAAAAGTGCCATCACGACAGTTGCGACACCTTGAAAATGAGTTGGGCGGCTTTTTCCTTCAAAAGTTTTTGTCCCTTCTCTTAAATGAATTGGTGTTGCGGGGAAAAACGTTTTGATCTCTTCTTCACTTGGAGCGAAAACAACATTAGTTCCGTGTTTATCACATAATTTCAAATCTGAAGAAATGTCCCTTGGGTAGTCGCTGAAGTCTTCATCCGGACTGAATTGCAGAGGATTTACATAAATTGAAACTATGGTTACATCTCTTTGATCAACAGATGCGCCAACCAACGAGGCATGGCCTTCATGTAAGAAACCCATTGTTGGCACTAATCCAATGGAGGAACCATCGCTACGAACCTCTTCCAAATATGAGCGAAGCTCATTTACTTTTGTGAATACTTGGACTGAGTTCATTCTTTGTCTTCCGATAATCTCTGTGCATGATCAGAAAGTAATTTGTAAAGACTGCGTTCATCCTCAGGTAAAGCTTGCAGATGCAGGGCAATGGTCTGACTGTCACCTCTTGAGGCAGGACCGGTAAGAGCCTTAGAAGGTCCTAGCGTTTCAATGTTTTTCATTGTTTCCAACGCAAGGTTTAGAAACGCTTCAAATGGGATATCTAGTTCTTTAGCGATCCTCTCTACCTGACCGAGTAAAGATGTGAGATGATTAGAAGCAGTTACCGCTACAGCGTGATAAAGAGGCCTGTCTTCATCCTTAACATGGAAATACTTTCCACCTAACTCTTCTACTATTTCTATACCTAGTGAATGACCGGTTATTCCAAACCAAATACCTGATTCCAGTAAATCTGCTCCTCTTTCTGGGTTAGGGAGAGAAGCTAACGGATGTAACCCCATACGAAGGTCATGTGGGGCTAATACGTCGAGTCCTAATACTCCTGATAGGTGTGTAATTACTGCTGAAGGGTTTGGTCGAATTTTCCTTGACACCGTGGAAATCATTTCATCGGGGGTGGCAATTACTAATAAATCTACTGATTGGGCAGCGTCTTGCAGATCGTCAGTTTTTCCTAAGTACTGTTGAACTATCCATCCTTTACGCTCTAAAGCTGTTCCTAGTGAGCAGCCTGCTTTACCTGGCCCAATAACCTGAACTTTTTTCTGCTTATTCCCCATCTGGTGTCTCATCTGAGAGGAATCCGAATTTAATTACTGAATCAAAAGCCCCACTAATGACTTCTTCGGAATCAGAGAATGAATCAACAAGAGTAGGGTCTAAATCCCGTAAGGGAATTAAAACAAATCCTCGCTCTTTCATACGTGGATGCGGCACGGTCAAATCTTCTTCTTCAATGACTTCGCCATCAATCCATAACAAATCAACGTCAAGAGTGCGTGGCCCCCACCTCTCTGTTCTAATTCGATCAGCAAGCTTTTCTTGTTTCTGGCACTCCGTTAATAAGTCTCGTCCCGTTAGTTCTGTCTTTAATTGAACAACACAATTTAAATACGATCCCTGCTCAGGTCCACCCACTGGGGCTGTTTCATAGACAGGTGAAACCTTGCTTACATCAGGAAGATTTGATACTGCTAACTTCAAGTACTCCAAACGGTTTCCCAAATTTGAACCAAGACCGAGGTATGCGGTTCTTTTCATCGGGTTCTATAGATACGAACCCCACAGGTGGCTACATCTTGTGGAACTGGTGGGCGTAATTTTTTTACGCTCACCATTACCTTGTCGATAAGACTCATCCCCATGATGCTTTGAGCTACTCGTTCGGCACATTTTTCTAAAAGATCAAATTGTTCCTCGTCAATGATGGAAGAAACCATCTCGCATAGCATCCCGTAATGGACAGTGTCTTCAATGTCATCAGATTTCGCTGCAGCACTTAAATCTGTATGAATATCAATATCAAAAGAAAGAGGTTGACGACGTTCTCGTTCTTCAGGGAGTAAGCCACAAAGGGCCATCAATCGGAGCCCTCGAATCTCTATTTGATCTTGGCTCAAGAATCTTCTTCTTTCTCTTCTTGCTCTTCTTGCTCTTCTCGGAACTGAATTATTTGATCTACGATCTGGCGTCCAGGTGAGCCTAAAGGCCTGCTAACTAATTGTTCTAATATAGAAATGGCCTGTGGGCCTGTTCCTACTAGTCCATTAAAAAACAAATACGCTGCCATCAGACCGCAAACCACATCGTTTAATTCTTCTCGGTGAACAATAATTCTGCCTCCGTCTAACGTAAGAGCTGTTAGTTTTTCAACGACTTGGACCAGTCTTCTTGGTCCTTCTTCTGCTCCTCCGTAGGGTTCGTGCACCCAAGGAACCACAAGTTCTTCATAGTTATGAAGGTTGTGTTCACTCGCTAAAAGAGAAACGACTACATCAAAATCATTCTCACGAATCCAAATGATTTCTTCTTGTCTTCTTACCCGACGATGGTTGGTCCCATAGCCTCCTGGGCGTTCACAAATAGCCATTTGGTCTTTAATGATCCAAAAGAAACTTCGTGGGACGATACCTTGCGCCCATTTACCTCTCATTAACCCCACCTATGTATTTGTTAGGAATTTTCGCTTGATTTGATTCTTTGTTGCTTGCTATTACTTATCATGCACCGTTGACGGCTTTTCAGCAAACCTTAGTTACTTTTACTGCTTGGACAGTAGCAGCCACATCGTGTACTCGTATCATTTCAACACCTTTTTGACACGCCAAAACCGCTACTGCTATAGATCCTTCAAGCCGGTCATCGGTGATGGCATTATCTTCTGAGTTATTTCTCATTGATGCAATTTCGCCTAAGAAGCGTTTCCGACTCGCTCCTAATAAAACAGGCCATCCGGTTTCTACTAGTTTTTCTATATTTGCGATCAATGCAAGGTTGTGTTCCGTAGTTTTACCGAATCCGATACCTGGATCTATCCAAATCTCTGGCACTCCTTCATTTTTAGCGTTTATTGCCTTGTCTGTTAGATACTTACAGACCTCTCCTACCACATCTTCATATTCAGGTTTGTTTTGCATAGTTTGTGGTGTCCCCTGCATGTGCATCGCTACCCAGCCAACTTGAAGTTCAGCTGCAACTTGACTCAATGATGCGCTTACATCGTTAATGATTGTTGCGCCTTCTTGAACAGCTAATCGGGCAATTTCTTCATGCCGTGTATCTATCGAAATACGGGCTTCACCCGCTAAAGCTGAAATTACTGGAAGCACTCGAGAGGCTTCCTCTTTGAGTGTTATGGGAGTGGCTCCTGGTCGAGTTGATTCTCCGCCGATATCAATGACGTCAGCGCCTTCATTAATTAGCTGCCGGGCGTGTGCTATTGCTTTATTTTTTTCGAGATAAAGGCCACCATCTGAGAATGAATCTGGTGTGACATTTACGATTCCCATAACTAAGGACATGAGCAAAACCTAAAAATGAATAGATGTATTTGACTTGGTTTCCGTTATTTGCGTGACGCTTCTAAAAATCGCATGGCTTCAAGGCGAGTTGAAATGTCGTCTCTAAAAATCCCTTGAACTGCAGAAGTAATTGTTGTTGTTCCTGGTTTCTGGACTCCACGCATTGACATACAAAAATGTTCTGCTTCTACCACCACTAAGGTTCCTTGTGGGTGAAGAGTTTCTTGTATGGCTGTTGCGATTTGTTTCGTAAGCCGTTCTTGAACTTGAAGGCGTCTTGAGTATCCGTCTACAAGTCGAGCTAATTTCGAAAGACCGGTAATCATCCCGCCTTCATGTGGGATATAAGCAACATGTGCTGCTCCAACGAACGGCAACATATGGTGCTCACATAGTGAGTAGAGAGGAATGTCACGAACCATCACCATTTCATCATGGCTTACATCAAAAGTTTTGATGAGGTGTTCATCCGGATTCTCGTACATTCCACTACAAATTTCTTTATACATTCGCGCCACTCGTGCCGGTGTTTCTTGAAGTCCGTCCCGGTTTGGATCCTCACCGATAGCTTCCAATATTTCTCTAACCGCCGATTCAACACGACCTGCATCAAACACATCACTCATAATTCCATCAACTCTCTAGTTCTCTACTACTCGTATGTCAGAAAGATTTCTATATTTCTGTGCAACATCTAATCCGTACCCAACAACAAATTCTGGGGGAATACGAAATCCCTCATACTTAAGAATTTTTTCATCTAATTTGTGATCTTCATGAACGAGCAGGGCGCATACTTCAAGGCTTGCGGGATTACGCCCAAGGAGGTTTTCTCGTAAATAATTTAGTGTTAGTCCGCTATCTACAATGTCTTCAACAACGATGACGTCCCGATCGGCGAGGTCTAAATCTAAGTCTTTTACGATCCGTACCACGCCTGAAGAGCGGGTTGAATGCCCGTAGGAAGATACTGCCATGAAGTCAAGTTCTACAGGGAGGTCAATAGCTCTCGCTAAATCACTCATGAACATGAATGCGCCTTTGAGTACTCCGACGAGAAGTGGGGACTTTCCTTCATAGTCTGCTGTTATTCTTGCCCCGAGTTCCGCTACTCGATTTTCGAG
>CATISD010000066.1 GCA_949538625.1 Acidimicrobiales bacterium AG-410-I20 | reverse complement strand
GGGTATTCAAGGCCTTTAGCGGAATGCAAAGTCATTAATGTCACTTCACCGGAATCCTCTTTGTCCGAATCTGGTAGCCCATCGGTGTCTGACACCAAAGCAACTTGTTCTAAGAATTCGTCTACGTTGTCGAATTCAGATGCGACTCCAATGAGTTCTATAAGGTTCTCTATTCTTCCCTCTGCTTCAATTGACGCTTCTTCACGGAGTTCTTGCAAATAGCCGGAGTCTTCTAGAGCTGTTTCTAATAAATGACTTGGACCATCATCAATTTTTTGTTTCAGCTTTTCATGAAATTCAATGAACGTGTTGATACCGGTTAGGGCTCGTCCGGTAACGCCTGCTTCTTCAGCGTGGTTTAAAGCATTTAGAAATCCTGTTCCGTTAAAAGTGCTCCATTGATCTATTCGAGTTACTGAGGTGTTTCCTATTCCTCGTTTAGGGACGTTCAGAATACGTTTTGCTGCAACTTCATCTGTTGGATTTGCTGCTAAACGTAAATAAGCCATCGCGTCCCTTATTTCTTTTCGGTCATAAAAACGAGTTCCTCCGATGACTCGGTAAGGGATGCCTTGACGGACGAGTTGTTCTTCAATAGCTCTGCTCTGGACATTGGTGCGGTAAAAAACTGCGAGATCAGACCAAGGGTGATCTTGGTTCCTGTTTAAGCGTTGAATCTGTTGAGTTATCCATTTTGCTTCTTCAGTTTGATCAGTTGCGGTGAATTTAGTGATTAACGTGCCGCTACCTTCTTCTGTCCAAAGTTCTTTTGGTTCGCGTCCAATGTTTTGTGAAATAACTGCATTAGCGGCGTCGAGAATATTTTGTGTTGAACGATAGTTCTGATCTAGGACCACAACCGTGGTGTTTGGAAATGCTTTTTCGAAATCAAGGATGTTTCGTACATCAGCGCCTCGGAATTGATAAATCGATTGATCGCTGTCACCAACAACACAGATGTTGCCATGGCTTTGGGCTAGAAGAATTGTGAGTGCGTTTTGCGTTAAATTTGTGTCTTGATATTCGTCTACGAGTACATGTTTGAATCGTTCTTGATAGGTCTGAAGCACTTCAGGGTGTTCGCGTAACAAATGAACAGTGTTTCCCAACAAATCATCAAAATCCATAGCTCCAGCGTCGACTAGGCGTTTTTGATATTCGGTAAAAACCCTTCCAATGCGTTCTTCAAAAGGTCCTGTTGCTGACTCGGCGTAATGAGCAGCTGTTCTGCCTTCGTTTTTTAAAGCAGAAATTGTGGCTTGAATACTTCGTGGTGGGAAACGTTTCGTATCTAAGTTCAAATCTTTGAGAACATACCCTACGAGCCGGGCTGAATCATCTTGGTCATAGATGCTAAACCGGCTTGGATAACCGATTCGTTCGGCATCACGGCGGAGTATGCGAACGCATGCGGAGTGAAATGTTGATACCCACATTTTCTCTGCAACAGGCCCTACTAAATCTGCTACTCGGCTTTTCATCTCACCGGCTGCTTTATTTGTAAAAGTGATTGCAAGTATTTCAAAAGGGGAAATCCCTTTATTTTCAATTAAATGTGCAATGCGGTGGGTAAGTACTCTGGTCTTTCCGGAACCAGCACCTGCGACGACAAGTAAGGGGCCTTCTAGATGAGTTACAGCTTCTCTTTGTGCGGGGTTGAGTTCGTTCAGATCTAACGATTTTTCATTGTTGGGCATCAAAGTCACCTTACATGTGTCCTGTGACTGATGAAGTAAAACAAGTGCATTTGATTTTTATTGTCGTGGGTCAATAAGGATTGTTGCTAACCCACGTCCCACTCTTCCGTTACGGTCGTAAAGAACGGCATCAGAAAGTCCGATTCCGTCTTTTGAGTTTTTATGCACTCCGCGTAGCCCGATCCATTCTCCTTCAGGGTCTTTGAAAGATGAAACGGTTAAGTCAACGTTGGGTGTCACCCATTCTTTTGGGTCTAAGTATTGAGCCACCATGCTTAGCATGTCGCTAACAGCCGCCATGTTTACAAAAGGAGAGGTTTTCACTCCTTCTACTAGAGGTTTTGTGAGGCGTATCCACATGAGTCCTGGTGTTCCTGCCCAAGATGCTTCACGGGGTAAGCGAATCTCAACTGCTCGAAGGAATGCCGGGATTCCGATGCCTGGAGTAGTTAGTTGAGTAGCGGTATCGGGGAATGGAGGTAGCTCATCTTCTTCGTGTGACATTCTTTCTTCATCTACTGGATTTGATTCTT
>CATISD010000065.1 GCA_949538625.1 Acidimicrobiales bacterium AG-410-I20 | reverse complement strand
TTTTCTCTTGACTACGTCGCTCCCTCAGAAGCACTTAGCGCTAAATAGGGCTTAAAGGCGACTTAGCAAAAGGGAGTGAGTGCGGGCACTCTCGTCAGCATTTCTCCCAATTTCCAATGCTGCAAAATCAGTTGTCCCAGCATCACTAAGAGCATCAAGTTGTGACATCACTTGGTCTTCGTCTCCAACAATCGCAACTTCACCTGGTTGGTCGACCCCTTCGCGATCAAGCATTGCTCGATAACTTGGCAGTTGTCCGTACATCGCGAACATTTTAGATAGGTCTTCACGCGCTTCAGATTCGTTATCGGTAACGCAAATAGGCAGACTACACACGATGCGAGGAGCCGCCCTTCCTGCTTCAGCTGCTGCTGCATTAATTGTGGGAGCGATATGAGAAGCAATAGTTTTTGGGCCAGTCATCCAGAGGATTGTGCCATCACATCGGTGGCCAGCAACTCGAAGAGACTGTTCTCCTAATGCTGCGACCATTACGGATGGGGCTTCGCTTGGGCGAGAAGTGTTCATATAGGTGGTAAATGCTTCCCCTTTGTATTCGACAGCGCCCTCGTCAAGCAATGGATTAAGTATTGAAAGGTAGTCAATGAGGTGGCGAATTGGTTTATCAAACGACATACCGAGCATGCCTTCAACTACAGGCTGATGAGATAAACCAATTCCTAAAACCAGAGATTGGTCTCCCATCACTGCTTGGGTGGTTAGTGCTTGCCCAGCAAGCATGGTTGGATGCCGAGGATAGGTAGGAATTACCGCGGTTCCTAATTCCAAAGAGGGGAATTTTCCATCCATTGCAGTGAATACCGTTAAAGCATCAACAAGGCCGGTCTGGGCTAACCACCACCCAGAGAATCCTTCGTCTGCACTTTGAGCAGCATGGTCTTTGAGAGCGCCGACATCGCCAGAGCCTAAAAGACTGGAAGCATTTAGAGAAATACGCATGGGATCTCCTTTAGTTGACTGAAGATTCAGCAACCGTTTTTATTTGATCAACAAATCCTGTTATGACTTGTTGAGACAGTGTAACAAAGCCATCGCTCTCCCCATTTGGAAGAGGGTCAATCAATAAAGTCCATACCATTAAACACCCATCTTTTTCTTCAGTTAATGCAGTGGTTCCTTGGTAAAGAGCTACTGGCGCGCCGGAAATCTCGTATACCCGGCGCCACGGCGGTTCAAAAGAAATAACTTCTTCACGCAAGTCTTGACCTGGCATTGGCAGGGCTATAACCGCTCCTAGCCCATGGGGAGCGGGGTCACCTTCCGTTAAATAACCACCCACATTTTTCTCAATTAATTCAAGCAATACATTCCAAGTAGTTTCACGATCAGCTTCAACATGACGTTCTATAACAAAGGTTGTGTATTCCTTCTTTACATATGGGGGAGGAGCGTCAGGGCCGTTCCCTTCATTCATTGGTGCCGCTTTCTGGTTCACGAACTTGAGTTAAGGGAAGAATATAAGTGGTGAAATAAGAGCCAGCTTCTTGCTCTTCTAATGCAATACGAGCACGTTGAATTACGTCACCAGCCTTGGTTTGAGTAACAAACCAAGTTTCAGCTTGTCGTGCTCCAGGAACACCTTCGCTCAAGGACAGTGAAGCCTCTTCATAAAAATTCTTGATGTCTGCTCCCAACTTCGTAGGGTCTCCAGGCAGGCCAACAGAAGTCCAGTCTTCTCCGTCAGCTATTCTCGCAAAAAGAGTTACGATTCCTGGAACTTGTTCTGGAGTAACAACTTTGCCGACAGTAGTTCTTCCGTACTTCTCGTAGGTTCGGCGCCATATTGGTAGTAATCCAAGTGCCTCTGCTTCAGCAGGATGTTTGTCGCTGTGATCAGCAGGTGGGATAGCACATGAAAGAGGGACATCTGCGTCGTCGCTTATTTCTTCGGGGTAGTCCACCAGAACCGGTCCAGATTTTGCATTCAATAAATCAAATGCAGCTCCAAGAACTTGATGTTGAAATTCGGAGTCATCAGGTTTCCCCAAAGGCCTGCCTAGAGGAAATTCACAGTGAAGGGCCCGTGGCGGCTGGGTGGCTTCTATTTGTTCACGAATAATGGAAACTGCAACAGTTGCTAAACCCGACTGTTCAAGTACTGAGGCGAGCGTACCCACGGTACGCGTGCAAAGCGGTCAAACAGGAGTAAGGAGAACCACATCTACTTCATCTTCAAGCAGCACTTTCGCGGCTGCCGGACCAGTCTCTAATCGAATAGTTTCCAAAGTGTGATCAGGTTGAGCACCCATAAAAGAAATATGGGTCTTAGCCACTGATCCGATTTTTCCTTCAGCAGCCATCTCATCAAGCCGATCAAGTGGAATCACAACATTGGAATCAACTATCCAGCCAGTTCGATCAAAATTTGGACTGAAATGACCCAGAGTAAAGTTGCGTTCTTCACCGGATAAAACTGTAAAACCTTGGTCTCCTGGGTTCCAGTCAGCATTCCCTTCTTGGTTTAATCCGGCTGTTGTGACGACAGCTACCCGACATTCTGAAAGCGGTTTAGGGCTTACCCACGGAACCTCGTCAAAAGAATATCCCTCTAACCGGGAAAGCATTTTCCTTACAACCTTGTCGCTCATTTGAATCTCCGTCCTTAAATGAAACTGTAGCATCCACAAGTTACTGAACAGTAACTTAAGCTGTGAGTTTTTCCGCAAAAAATTCCATAAACCAGACAGCCATATTCCATTATTTTCGAGGAACGGTATCCGGAATATGCATTCTCGTTTTTATTCTGTAGGTTTCATACAGTGACTAGTCCTGACTAAAAGCAAAGGAACAATGTCGTGGCTACAGATAAGGCTCTTGCCGATGAAATGATT
>CATISD010000064.1 GCA_949538625.1 Acidimicrobiales bacterium AG-410-I20 | reverse complement strand
CCCTGCAGTTCTGCAGCTGTCACTTCGCCTTTCGCGACAAGCTCCGCCAGGCCAAGTGCATCGTATGTAACGTACTCATTAATTTTCATAATCCCACCCTTCATATCCCTGGCCGTTTGTTGCTTGCTTTAGAACTGGTGTCCAATCACCAATCAAACCTATACTCAAGACTGAAGTATGAACCACCTGGAGCAGGTATAGTAATTGACCTCAAACTAGCGTGCGCCCTATTCGAGGATAACCATGAGCAAATCTTTTCCACATGTAAATGAAGAAAACGCACCGGAAGCCAGCAAAGCGTTAATGAAAGAATCAATCAAAAGGCTTGGGTTTCTCCCCAAAGCCCATGAAGTCTTCGCAATCTCACCCGCGTTCTACGACAGCTACTTATCCATGTTTGGAAACTTCGTAGGGAACACGTCTCTAACACCCAAAGAACAGAATGTTGTTTTCGTCACAGCGAGCACTCAAAATGCATGTGAATACTGTATGAATATTCATGCTTTTGGCGCCGAAGCCTCGGGACTGTCAAAACAGGAGGTTAAAGACATCCTAGCTGATCAACCTCTCTCCGATCAGAAGCTTGAAGTCCTACGACAGACCGTAAGTTCTCTCCTCTTAAATCACGGCCAATTGACCAATGAAAACAAGCAGGCTTTTTTTGAATCGGGCTTCACGCACGAGCAGCTACTCGAAGTGCTACTTGGGATTGGCTCAAAGGTCATGTCTAACTACGCAAACTTACTAGCAGAATCGAAACCAGAGCGCGAGTACTCCTGACGCCTAGGACCATGGGCGAGGATTGATTGGACACACTTTCTAACTTTTTGACGTTTGGATTGCGTTAAATGCTTCAGACGTTTGTTCGATCAAGTGGTCAATTTCAGCCTCAGTCATAACTGTTGAAAGTATCAACCCACCACGAGCCGCCGCTAAAATCCCATTGTTCAACCAATGCTTAAATAATTTACCTTGAACGCCTTTTTGATGTTGCGCTGTATGAATATCTCTATAAGTGTGAAGTTCATCCTCAGTATAGAACCAACCAATCATTGAACCGTACCCGTAAGTTGTTCCTGGAATGCCCGCGTCTCTAAGTGCTGCATCAATACCTTGACGGACTCTCTTGCCAAGACCGTTTATGTGGGTGACGGCAGCTTGATCCCAGAGTTTCATGCTAGCGATACCAGCCGCAATTGACACTGGATGTGCGTTATGGGTACCGCCATGAGTGACCTTGGCGCCCCCGTCTGCCAGCACATTAAACACGTCCATGACATCAGTGCGTCCACCAAAAACACCGATTGGAAAACCGCCACCAACCAGTTTTCCCGTCGCCGTCAGATCTGGTGTTACGCCATATTCTCCCTGCATGCCTCTATAGCCACCCCTGAGGCTAAATACCTCATCGAAAATGAGCAACGCCCCATTTGTCACACACCACGCCTGAATTGCCTTAATGTACTCTGGCTTCATCGGAATAAAGTTCATCCGCGCAGGTAAAACATCAAGCAGGACACCCGCTAGGTGCTCTTTATGATTCTCCAAGATCGCAATTGAGCCCTGAATATCGTTCATGTTAAGTACTACCACGTCATCCTTAACACCATCTGGTGTACCAAACGAGGTTGAGGTTGATGCGGGTGCAGAGGCTTCTCCCCAATTTCCCGGATTGGAATTTTGAGAAACTTCTGCGGCGTCATAAGTCCCGTGATAGCAACCCTCAACCTTCGCAATTCGAGGCTTACCAGTAAATGCCCTGGCTGCGCGAATCGTGTGCATTACAGCCTCGGTGCCAGAGCTACAAAACCGTACTCTTTCGAATGACGGGATTCGATCAACCAATATTTCTGCGAGTTCGATCTCCGCGTCACTCGGTGCAGCGACACTGATCAACTTGTTCAGCTGCTGCTGAACAAGTTCGATGATTTTCGGATGGCAGTGCCCATGAATAGACGCAGAAAAACAATTAATAAAATCAGTGTATTCATTGCCATCAGGGTCGATAGCTTTCGAACCCCGTCCTTCAGTAATGTAAATTGGGTAAGGTGGATAGTATAGCGTTGAACGCGTGTTGCCGCCGGGTGTGCACCGTCAGAGCATAAAGGACCAACCAGTCTGATTCACTAAGAGAGACTTCTGCTATTTTTAGACTAAAGCAGAGGAGTCTCATTATGAGCATTTCGAACACTGAAAAGACAGTTAAGGATATACGGCGTAAGACGCGCCGCAAGTTTTCATCCGAAGAGAAGATTCGTATTGTCCTGGACGGACTCAGGGGCGAGAGTTCAATCGCCGAGCTGTGCCGCCAGGAAGGTATTAATCAGAACCTTTATTACCGTTGGAGCAAGGACTTTCTGGAAGCAGGCAAGAAGCGGCTGTCTGGAGATACTGTCCGGGAGGCGAACACCGATGAGGTGTCTGGCCT
>CATISD010000063.1 GCA_949538625.1 Acidimicrobiales bacterium AG-410-I20 | reverse complement strand
TTTTCGACTCGCCCCTAATAAAACAGGCCATCCTGTTTCTATTAGTTTTTCTATATTTGCGATCAATGTAAGGTTATGTTCGGTAGTTTTACCGAATCCAATACCTGGATCTATCCAAATCTCTGAGACTCCTTCATTTTTTGCATTCACTGCTTTCTCAGTTAAGTAGTTACAAACCTCTCCTACAACATATTCATATTCAGGTTTGTTTTGCATAGTTTGTGGTGTCCCCTGCATGTGCATCGCTACCCAGCCGACTTGAAGTTCAGCTGCAACTTGATCTAATGATGCGCTTACATCATTAATGATTGTGGCGCCTTCTTGAACTGCCAATCGGGCAATTTCTTCATGCCTTGTATCTATTGAAATACGGGCTTCGCCTACTAAAGCTGAAATTACTGGAAGAACTCGAGAGGCTTCTTCTTTGATTGTTATTGGAGTGGCTCCTGGTCGAGTTGATTCTCCGCCGATATCAATGACGTCAGCGCCTTCATTAATTAGCTGCCGGGCATGTGCTATTGCTTTATTTTTTTCGAGATAAAGACCACCATCTGAGAATGAATCTGGTGTGACATTTACGATTCCCATAATTAAAGACATAAGTAAAACCTAAAACGAATAGATGTATTTAACTTGGTTTCCGTTATTTGCGTGATGCTTCTAAAAATCGCATGGCTTCAAGACGAGTTGACATATCTTCTCGAAAAATCCCTTGAACGGAAGAAGTAATTGTTGTTGTTCCTGGTTTCTCGACTCCACGCATTGACATACAAAAATGTTCTGCTTCTACGACCACTAAGGTTCCTTGTGGGCGAAGAGTTTCTTGTATCGCTGTTGCTATTTGCTTCGTGAGCCGTTCTTGAACTTGGAGGCGTCTTGAATATCCGTCAACAAGGCGAGCTAACTTTGAGAGGCCGGTAATCATCCCGCCTTCATGTGGGATATAAGCAACATGTGCTCTTCCGACGAAAGGCAACATATGGTGCTCACATAGTGAGTAGAGAGGAATGTCACGAACCATCACCATTTCATCATGACTTACATCAAAAGTTTTGATGAGGTGTTGGTCCGGATCTTCATACATTCCGCTGCAGATTTCTTTATACATTCGCGCCACTCTCGCTGGCGTTTCTTGGAGCCCATCTCGGTTTGGATCCTCACCGATAGCTTCCAATATTTCTCGAACCGCTGATTCGACACGGCCTGAATCAAATACATCACTCATAATTTCATCAACTCTCTAATTCTCTACTACTCGTATGTCAGAAAGGTTTCGATATTTCTGTGCGACATCTAATCCGTACCCGACAACAAATTCTGGGGGAATACGAAATCCTTCATACTTGAGAATGTTTTCATCTAATTTGTGATCTTCATGAACGAGCAGAGCACATACTTCTAGGCTCGCGGGATTACGTCCAAGAAGATTTTCTCGTAAGTAATTCAGGGTTAGTCCGCTATCTACAATGTCTTCAACAACTATAACGTCCCGATCGGCAAGGTCTAAATCTAGATCTTTTACGATCCGTACCACTCCTGACGAGCGGGTTGAGTGGCCGTAGGAGGATACTGCCATGAAGTCAAGTTCTACAGGAAGGTCGATAGCTCTCGCTAAATCACTCATGAACATGAATGCGCCTTTGAGTACTCCGACTAGAAGCGGAGACTTTCCTTCATAGTCTGCTGTTATTCTTGCCCCAAGTTCCGCTACCCGATTTTCGAGATCCTCAGCGCTAACGAGCACGCGTCCAGGAACTGGAATCCCAGGTTCTGTTACATGATCGGCGCCCATCAGCCCGACTTTATCGGATTAGTAGCAGAAGAAAACCGTAGCTTGCCATTTGATCTTTCTACACGGTCTCCATCCCCAACATCGGTTGCCCGCGCTTCATGTTTGACAACAGTCAAAACTCGCTCGACTGCTGCAGACTCTGGTGCTATGCCTTGCCGGGACTCTGTTAACCAACGGTGAATTACAAGACGAACAATTGGCTCTGGTGACTTTGATAGAGAACGAGTGTCGGTTGGATCTATATCTTTAATCAAGTTATTTAAAAGTTCATTGGCTTCTCGAGCGTGGTCGCTGTGACGCGTTAAGAGCGGAACTGGGTCGCGTCCAAATACTTCTGAGAGTAGAGGTATGACTTCGTGACGAACACGGCTTCTTGTGAACCTTGGGTCCTCGTTCATCGGGTCTCTGATGGGTTCAAATCCTAAATGGCTACATAACCAGAGTGTTTCTTCTCGCCTTATGTCAAGTAAAGGTCGACGGTGAGGCTCTCCGATACCTGCGGTCCCGGGGAGTCCGGCTCCGCGTAACAAATTTAGTAGAACTGTTTCTGCTTGGTCATCGGCAGTGTGGCCGGTAAGAACATCTTTCGGTAATGCCTCTCGTCGTGCATCACGTGCTCTTGCTTCTAAATTTGGCCCATCGGGAACAGATACTGTTACTAAATTGGATTTAGCCCCTAAACGTTTGGCAGCTTCAGCTACTTTTTCCCCTTCGGCTGATGATCCTTCTCGTAGCCCATGGTCAACATGCCA
>CATISD010000062.1 GCA_949538625.1 Acidimicrobiales bacterium AG-410-I20 | reverse complement strand
TCCGTCAATGCCACCATTTGCATTTACTCGATCCCAGTAAGCAGTTTGAGCTGCAATTATTTGAACTACTAGTGGTGCAAAAGGTCCACTTAAGTCAGCAATTGCGCCAACTCTGATGGTGTCCTCATCAACCCCATAATCGTAAATAATTTCAGCTGGTTCCTCCTCAGCTGGTGCTTCTTCCTCAGCTGGGGCTTCTTCCTCAGCTGGTGCTTCTTCCTCAGCTGGGGCTTCTGTCTCAGCTGGGGCTTCTGTTTCTGCTGGAGCTGAAGACGACGAAGAATCTTCATCGCTACTACAAGCTGCAGCAACAACCGTGAAGGCCAGCAAAAGTGCTAGCAATTTCGACACGTGTTTCATATATTTTTCCCCTCTCTTTGGGATTGTGCTCAGGCCATATGGCCAGAGATCTTTTTGAACAATTCAGTAACTGAAAGGCCACCCTTTCCAATAGTTTCTTATATTTATCCAAATTCCATAGAGCCCTAAAGGCTCGAACAACATAAACAACACTATTAACAAACCATAAATGATTTCGTCAAGAGAGCTGTATGGGATCGGATAGCCCAAAGCGGTTTCATTAATGGATATGAATCCGAAATCGCCATGACCTAAAGAGATAAAGAAGTCCCACATTCCTGAAAATGCTCCGTCACCCTCAGCCTGTTCGGTCATCCATTCAATTATTTCTTCCACAAATCTTGGAGATAGAACTACAAAGAAAGTCCCGGCAAGCGCACCAGAAATTCGTCCTATTCCTCCAATAAGAAGAATGGCTACGAACTCTACTGACAAGATTAAATCCCATGCTTCGGGTGGCATTTGTCCGGCAAAGGAAGCAAGTAGAGCACCAGCTACTCCTGCATAAAAAGAAGAAATAGCGAATGCGATGGTTTTATATTTTACTTCGGGCACTCCCATGATTTCAGCGGCTACATCTTGGTCGCGAATTGCCGCTAGAGCACGGCCTGTACGTGACCGTGCCAAATTTGCTGCCCAAAGAGCAAAAATTATTAGAAGGGCAAGAAGGAAATAATACGTTTTTTGGTTGTCAGTGATATCAAACCAAAACCAGTGTCCATCTCGAGAAAAATCAAGAAATGGTTCTTCTTCTTTCCAAATTCTCACTTCAAGTTTTGGCCATTTTCGACCAAGTGATCCTGGCCCCGCTATTTCGGGAAAGATTCTTGACAAATGTAAGCCAATGAAAACTAAACCAAGGGTTGTTATGGCGAGATACAGTCCACGGACTCGAACTGCAGCAGGGGCTACAAGAATTCCGACAAGCGCAGCGACCACTCCTGAAGCAGGTAGCCAAATCCAGATTGGTAAGCCCCATCCCCATAAAGTTGATGAGCTTGGAGCCCCAACAAGCACTGCGGTATACGCTCCAACCCCCATAAAAAATGCATGCCCTAAGGAAACTTGGCCACCGAGACCAGAAAGAATGTTCAGACCTAAAGCTGCAATACAGAAAATAAGCATTCGGTTTACAACACGGAGCCAAGCATTATCACCTAAAAAGCGAATAAGAGGAACTTGATCAATAACTGGAAGGTCAAAGGGCATTAGAAGTAGAAGAATAAAACCAATTCCTATAGCCAATTGTTGAGTACGCGTAGGAAATAACCGTGATTCAGAGGCATACGAGGTATAAAGATTGGGCCGCCCTCTCATACTCGACGAACCTCTTCAGTTCCAAATAAACCATAGGGTTTAATAAGTAGAGCGATCAGCATGACAACATAGGGGATTACTTGTTGATAGCCGTACCCCAAGATGTTTGCTTGACCTGAAAGATATTGTCCGGCAAAAATCTCAACAAATCCTATAAGCATGCCTCCGGCTAGAGCTCCGGGAACGGAATCTAATCCTCCAACGATCACTGCTGGTAGGGCTCTGAAAGCAAAGAAGGCTCCTTCACGACTAGCCACACCAGCTGCTGCCCAAGGTGACATTGATGCGAATATTCCTGCGGCTGCAGCTAAAGCTGAGCCGGCTGCCCAGGCGATAGCAAAAACCATGCCCACATTTATTCCTTGTGCCAATGCTGCTTCTTGATCAAACGCTGTTGCTTGCATTGCTACTCCGGTTCTTGTGCGGAGGAAGCGCCAAATGACAAAGAAAACAAATGCTGCCATAACAACAGCGGCGATATAAGACCATGCAACTGAAGCACCGCCGATTTTAAAGGTGTCACTACCCCATGGGATACCGAGAGTTCGCGGAGTTAGCATGACTGCGTCGTCAGCGATTACGCGGATCATAACTTCCAAGCCCAAAGTAATGACCGCCATAGAAAAGACAGGTTCTCCAATCATCGGACGAATGGTTAATCGCTCAATAATTAGACCGAATACTGCGGTAACAAGCATGGCAAGTAATAAAGCAATACCCCAATGAAGCCAATTTGGACCTGGTAGCCAACGCCCGGGAATATCCCAGTCCATGAAAATCATTGATAAGAACCAGGTTCCTGCTAGCGCTAACGCCCCGTGAGAAAAATTAACTGTCTGGGTTGCTTTAAATATGAGCACGAATCCCAAAGCAAGAATTGAATATAGCGACCCGAGAGCAAGTGCTTTGAAAAAAGTTTGGATTAATGTATCAACAGAAGATGTGGCAAGAAGTACTGTCATCGGTACATTGACTCCACTAATTCACTGAACATGTCTGCCATAGACGACCGTTTTAGCTTCTGTGTTGCAGTTAACTCGCCGTCCTCATGGTCTAACTCTTTTGGAATCATTCTGAATTTACGAATTGTCTCAACTCGAGCAAACTTCTCATTTGTCTCGTTAATTACCCCTTGTATAAGTTCAATAACTTCTTCTTTTTCCGATAAGTCTCTATAAGTCGTATATGGAATATTTCTTCTTAATGCCCAATCCCCAACAGTTTCAAGTTCAATCCCGATCAAAGCTGAAAGGAATTTCCGTCGGTCTCCAATCACCATGGCTTCTTTAACGTATATTGAGGCCTTAAGACTATTTTCAATCTCCGACGGTGAAATATTTTTCCCACCAGAGGTAATGATGATGTCTTTCATTCGATCCACGATGCGTACATGCGTGCCATCAACCCATTCCCCAACATCTCCAGTTTTTAACCAACCATCTTCGGTAAAAGTTTCCGCTGTTCTTTCTGGCTTATTCCAATACCCAACAAATACCCCAGGATGTTTCGTTTGAATTTCTCCTGTTACGTCATCAATTCTGAAACCAATATCAGCATATGGCTCACCAACTGTTCCCAATTTCAAGCGACCAGGACGGTTTGTAGTTGCAACAGCAGAGTTTTCCGTCATCCCATACAATTCATACACCGGTACTCCAATACCCATGAAGAATTCAAGAATCTCTGGTGAGATAGGAGCAGCTCCTGAACCTGCATGCCAGCAACGGCGAAGGCCAATACGTTCAAGTAACGGACGGAAAATAATTGGATATCCAATTAAATTTAGCAACCAACTCTTGGCAGTGTGTTTACCGTTATTTCCAACTTTTTCTTTGCCGATAATTGATGCCAATTTAAGACCGAACTTAAGTAATGCTCGTTTAAGAAAAGAAGCGTCGTTTCCTTTTATAAGGACGGAAGCGTGCATTCTTTCCCAAATACGAGGGACAGCAAAAAAGATCGTTGGCTGAATTTCACGCAAATTAATCTGAACTGTGTCAATTGATTCAGCAAAATTTAGTGTTAATCCGCAACTCACAAGATGCCAAGTAGAGAAAATACGTTCAGCCACATGGCATAAAGGCAGGTACGTTAAAACCAAATCATTTGGAGTGGGTTGTCTCTTCCCCCGCAACCCGTTTTCGCCAGTGAGGCGTGTTAAAGCAAATGCAACGTTGTCATTAGTAAGCATCGCCCCTTTTGGGGGACCAGTAGTTCCAGATGTGTACACCAACGTCATGACATCGTCGCCTTGAGCTTCTGCCATTCGATTTTCTACAGCCCCACTGTGTTCTTTACGATGGTTACGTCCGATCTCTAAAAAATCTTCCCAATAAAGAAGTCGATCATCGTTATAACTCACAACACCGCGCGGCTCTGTATAAAGAATGTGTTTTAAGTCTGGTAGGGCACTCCGTTCTATCTCTAGAACTCGATCAACTTGTTCCTGATCTTCAGCGAAGTGAATTGAGGAACCACAATCAGTTAAAAGGTACTCAACTTCTGCGGTTGGATTTGTGGGATACAAACCCACTGTTACTCCTCGTACTGCAACTGCAGCTAAATCCAAAATGACCCATTCTGGACGATCTTCCGACTGTATAGAGACTCGATCGCCAGGCTCAATATTTAAAGCTAATAACGCATGAGCTGCATCAACGATTAAATCCCATGTTTTTGCCCAAGAATATTCTTGCCAAATTCCAAAATCTTTTTCCCGCAATGCAATCAGATTTGGGCGCCGTTCAGCCCATTCTTTTGCAAGAGAAGCAACAGTCTCCACATGACCCACCGAAGACGTGTTTTCTGATTCAGTTAATATCGCTGTCATTGTCCCCCCACGACAGATATAACTAGTTAAAAGTTAGTAATAATCAATCAACCGAACAAGACCGTAGTAGAAAATTTCTTTTTTTTAATTGTCGGGGAGAAACTTTCACTAGTGTGAATTAATGATGGATATAAATGAATTTTCCGTATTTTCTATCTCTGAGTTAAGCACATTTCTTAAAGAAGGCTTAGAGACTTTATTTCCTGAACAATTTTGGGTTGAGGGACAAATTTCTAATTTAAAAACCTCTCGCCCGGGTCATTGTTATTTTGATTTAGTTGAACCAAATGATGAACCTGGACGAGCACCTGCTGCGCTTTTAAATGTCGCTCTCTGGCGAGGTAAAAGAAACCAAGTTGAAAAAATACTGTCTGAATCAGGAAATTTAACTTTAAGCGACGATCTTCATGTGCGTATTTTGGCTCGTGTAGATTTTTATCCTCCGAGCGGACGCTTACAACTGATTATGGATCAAATTGACCCTTCATTTACTCTTGGGCAATTAGCTGTAGAACGCGAGCGATTATTAAAGCAGCTTTTCGATGAGGGGCTTCTTGAAAAAAATGGATTTTTACAAGTTCCCTATGTTCCTCTTCAAATTGGATTAGTTACAAGTGTTGGTTCTGCGGCTCATGCTGATTTCATAACAGAAATTTCAAATAGTGGGTTTGGATTTACGGTTTTGGAATATGACAGTCGTGTACAAGGTGAAAATGCGACTGCTGAAATTGTTTTAGGGTTAGAAGTTCTCTCTTCGCATAACCCAGATGTAATCGTTTTAATTCGAGGTGGCGGATCAACTGCAGATCTTTCAATTTTTGATTCAGAAATAGTTGCTCGCACTATTGCCGAGCTAAATCTTCCAGTTTTTACAGGTATTGGACATGAAATTGATCGAAGTGTGGCAGATGAGGTCGCTCACAGTTCTTTTAAAACACCGACTGCTTGTGCAAATGCGTTAGTTAATTATGTAAAAGATTTTTCTGACAAGGTTTCTCGTTTAAGTGACACAATTTTTGAACGGGCAAAATCTGTAATTGATACTGAAACTCGTTTCCAAAATGAAACGCGTTCAAAATTAACAAAGATCGTTTCAACGACTTTTACAAGAACAGAGAATGCTTTTAATGATTTAGCTAGAAGAGTTTCTCTTACTGCGCCAAAGCAATTGAACTATCAAAATAACCGGTTAGTCGAACTTGAACGTCGTCTTCGAGTACTTGACCCGGTAAATGTTTTAGCGCGAGGTTGGTCAATTACTCGACGTAGTGATGGTCAACTTATTACTAAAAAAGAACAAGTAAAAAAAGGTGAAATTCTTATTACTGCGGTGAGTAACGGTACTGTCGTGTCTACAGTTAGTGATCAAGGAGAAACATCATGACCTCAACTGAAAAGAACCTTCCATCAGTGAGTGATTTAAGTTATGAAGATGCTCTTGCAGAACTTCAAACAATTTTGAGTGCGTTAGAGGAAGAAACTGTTGATGTTGATCTTTTGGCTTCACAGGTTGCTCGTGCCGATGAATTAATCCACCATTGCCGAGACCGTATTGATGTGGCGCGTATACAAGTGGAACGTGTTGTCGAGTCTTTTGAGCAAGAGTAAGTAGTTCATGTTTATTAGAAAACTTTCCGAAGTGTCAGCGTTTGTTGCCGTTGACTTTCCAGATGTTGCTGGGAAAGGAAACATTCGCCTTGCCAAAAAAATTCTTCAAGGCGGAGCGAAAGATTTAGCACGTTCATTTAGTTATTCCTTAGCGTGTCTTGAGTTACAAGAGACAGGAATTTCTGCGGGTATCAGTTCACTTCCTGAAGATCGTAAAGAAGCGATAGAGGGTTTTGTTGCTGAAGTATCTGGATGGGAAATTGACTACACATTTCAGGTAGGTAAAGGAGTGAGCAAAGGTGAAATGAGTGGTCTAGAAGACACTTCTAATGAAGAAACTCTTTTTTTTGGTGCAGTTCTAGCAGCAATGACCGCTTTCCCAGAAGCAAAAACTGCCGTCACTGATCTTGAAGATTCAACCCTTTTAGAAGCGGAGTTAAAAAAGGTAAACGTTGATCTCGTTGTATCTGAGTCTCCCTCCACTGCGGAAGCAGATCTATTTTTTGTTGGAAAAGCTATGCGCGTTCTTGGCCATGAAATTGTTCCGAATATTCAAGCGAAAGTTATTGTTCCTACTACTCGCCTTGCCGTGACTACACGAGGTCTAGCCCACTGTGTAACTAAAGAAATAATTGTTTTACCGGACTTCATCACCGTTGCTGGTGATCTCATGGGAGACAACGTGAATTCACT